>DUWJ01000424.1 GCA_012842765.1 Bacillota bacterium
AGGGGAGCGGGAAATATCGGGTGCTATCTAGTTCCAAACATATTCCGCGGCACTAGACTTGGAGGGGCATTTTTCATGTATAGCCATCCTTTAGAGAATCAGCCGCATGCAGGCGGCAAACAGCGCGTTTAGGGGCTAAAGCATGAACTTGCTCTACCACTGCTAATAAATGAGATATGGCTCCCGCGCATCCATGAACTCGGATGTCTCCCGTTCCCACCTGGCCATTATCTCATCAGAAGTCGCGCCCTCCTCAATCCATCTTCTCAACTCGGCGCCTCCTGCAAGAAGATCGATAAACAGATGCCGCCCTTCGACCGGGAACGGGCGCGCCAGGTCAGCAGAGCCGGTCGGACTTCCCGCACCATACCATCCAAAAGCGTCCAGATTCTGCTCCCTTGCGGCTATCAGCATTGAAACCCCCAAGCGAACTGGATCAAGCTCCCAAGCATCTGTCACATAAACCTCTACCCCAGCACACTCCACGCCGCTGTGCTTTGAAAACATGGGCCTGAAGTGGGCCGGCCTAAAGCGTACGCCGCCAAGCTCCATGGTGTTGAGTCTATCGGCAAGATCGATAGCATCGAGCCAGGGCGCTCCGATCAGCCTGAATGGCTTCGTCGTTCCCCTTCCTTCGGAAAGCGTGGTTCCCTCAAACAAGCAGGTTCCGGGGTACACGAGGGCGGTCTCAAAACCGGGCATGTTTGGCGTGCCGGTCCAAAAATGGCCGGTTTCGGGGAAGAGCATCTCCCTTCCCCAGTTATCCATGGGAATCACGAGAAGATCCACGTCAAGGCCTGCCCCGCCGACGTACATCGCGGCCAGTTCCCCCGGGGTCATTCCATGGCGAATAGGTATCCGATCGTACCCCACAAAAGAGCGGTACTCGATGTCGAGAAGATTGCCTTCAACAGCCATTCCGCCGATGGGATTGGGCCTGTCCGTCACGATTATCTGCTTTCCCGCTTCGGCAGCCGCCTCAATACAGAGTGCCGTGGTGGAAAGGCAAGTCCAATAGCGCGATCCAATATCATTGCCGTCGCAGACCAACACATCGATATCTTCCAGCATTTGCGGAGTCGGCTTCACCGTTTCGCCGTACAGACTGACCACATCTACGCCGGTTCGCAAATCACCGACATGTCCTACCTTCACCCCGGCCTGTTCACAGCCCCACAAGCCATGCTCAGCCACGTAAATCCGGGTGAACTCTATCTTCGGGCACTCGGCAAAGAGCCTGATTATCGGGGTTGCATATTCATCCACCGCGTTGTAGTTGGCCACAAGGCCCACTCTCGCCGTGCCGAGATACTTCTCCGGCTCTTCGAGGAGCTTCGTCACACCCAGTTTGACCACGGGCCCAGTCACGTTCCACCCCTCCACTTCGGGCTGCTGCAGTCCGGCTCGATTGATCACGCCACAGATCCTCCTAGCCCCATCACTTCACACCAATCCCCGGTTCTCTGGCAGGCAGTGAAAAACGTACCCAGGGGCCAATATCCCCACCTTCCGAACACCACTCGAAAGCCATCTAGATCTTCCTTGATGCCAGGGCATCCACGGTTTTCATGAGGAGCTCCATTGCCTCGTCTGATTCTTTCATGGCCACTGCGGTGAAAAGGCAGTCGATCACGGCAAGCTGTGTCAGCCGAGAGGTCATCGCCCCTCCCCTGAGCCCAGTGGCCTCGTGTGCCGTGGTGCAGAGCACGATATCAGAGCCCACAGCCGCTGGCGAAGTCGGAAAATTCGTGATGCAGACCGTGCACGCCCCGCATTCCCGCGCAAGATCGATGACATCCATGGCCTCCCTCGTCCGGCCTGAGTAGGTTATCACCACCGCCACATCCTCTGGATTCAGCAGAGCAGCCTGTGTAAGCTGAGCATGGGTATCAAGATAGCTGAAGGCTGTCATCCCTATGCGCATGAACTTGAGCTGGGCGTCTTGGGCAACCACCCCTGAGGAGCCTACGCCGAAGAAGAACAACCGTCTGGCACGATGTATGGCCTCTGCTGCGCGGGCGACCTCGGAGGGGTCAAGCACCTTAGCTGTATCTTCAACCGCCTGAAGCGTTGCCGTGAATATCTTGTCGCAGATGGCGGGTACATCGTCTCCAGGCTCAACTTCGCCGAACGCACCCTCCCTGCTGGTAGCGAGTTCTCTGACCAACGCCAACTTGAATTGGGAAAATCCTGTGAATCCAAGGCGTTGGCAGCATTTCACCACAGTCGACTCGCTCACTCCTGCAGCTGCAGCCAGCTGAACCGAGGTCATCTCGGCGGCGGATTCAGGGTGCTCGAGGATGAAGAATGCGACTTTTTGCTCGGCAGGAGCAAGAGAAGGATATCGTCCGCGGATAGTTAC
>DUWJ01000425.1 GCA_012842765.1 Bacillota bacterium
GGCCACCCTGTTGCGGTATGCCTCCAGATAGGGGCGGTTGAAGGCCCAGAACTTATCCATGTCAAACCTGCAGCCCACACACATCAAAATGCCATCGAATAGATTGGCAGACTTCTTCTCCTTGAGGATCAACCCCAGGGAATAGTGAGCATCTTCGTACTTAAGATCAAGTCCTTCGCTATTGCGCATCTCAGTCATTATCTCATTTGCGGAAATGGTCTCGCTGAACTCAAAGTCAGGATACTCCTTGCGGAGGGTTTCGAGGATGGATTCTGTGACGGACAACAGTTCCCCGGCGGTCATGGGGTTGTCATTGTAACTGCGGTGGTCCTTTCTATCCCGGGATATGGGATAAGGATACTCGATGCCGACACTCAGGTTCTGGACGGCATTTTCAACCAGCTTCTCCTCAGCCACGTCCCCAATTGCCCCGGATATGCCGATATTCCCATCTGCAAATACCCGTACGCCCTTTTTCGTGATGTCCTTGGTACGTACTGCATTGATATGGGTGTTTTGAATCTTTGCTGCAGTTTCCTTTTCCCTAATGGTGATCGATTCTTGTTTCATTGCTCTGCCCCCCTTACTGAACCTTGAGTTTTCTGACCCGAACGTATGGACCGCCAAATCCGACTGGCAGGGGCCACTGTTCCATCTTGCCACAGCCACCACCGACAAAGCTCATAAGCTCGAACTCCTCGCTCACTGCATCTACTTCTGCCAAAGCGCTGAATACATTGCCGGTAACAACCGAGACATTGACAGGCCCGGCAATCTGGCCGTTTTCGATCTTGTATGCCCGGTCAGGGGCGAGGGTGAAGGTGGACATTCCGGACCCGTGTCTGATTGTGTCCACATAGATGCCGTTTTCCATCTCCGCGACGATGTCCCCAAGGGGCCTATTGCCTCTTTCGATGTAAGTTGTGGTCATGCGCACAATTGGCTCAAACTCGAAATTCACGGCCCTGGCATTGCCGGTCAGGGATTCCTCCAATTGGGCAGCCGTGGCCGCACTGTGCAAGCGTCCGCTGAGAATGCCCTCGGTGATGATATATGTTTTCTTGCCTTTGGTGCCTTCGTCATCATAGGGAACGTACCCATTGCCCGGGACAGTCCCGTCGTCGATGATGGTGAGCAAGCTCTGGCCGATCCTCTTGCCCAGGGCCCATTCCGCCTTCATGGTTTCATCTCCCACCATGAAATCGGCTTCGCTCTTGTGGCCGAAACTCTCATGGGTGAATACCCCGGTGGCTTCCGGGCCGAGCAAGACATGATATTCTCCGGGAATTACAGGCTCGGCGTCCCTTGTAAATGCGATATTCTTCTCCAGCTCGGTTTGGAAGAAGTCCTCAAGGTTCAAAAGATCCTCGAAGAATACGCCGGCCTTAGAGATGCTGGTCTGGTTCTTCTTCTCTCCGCAGGATAGTTCCAGGTTGATGCGGACGCCGCAGGTCTGCTTGTCAAATGTCACGGCAGTGCCCTTTGATGTGTATATGGACTTGACGGTTTTGTTGTCCGCGTAAAAGGACGAATGGTGGACGATGGTCGGGTCTGTTATGAGGGTTAGGTAGCTTTCGAGCAATTCTTGCTTTTCCTGCGCGGGTATATCGGTTACCGATTTCGCATCGTATTCCATTATTGTCTCTTGGTTTACTTCAAAGGCTTTAACGATAGGATGCTCAAGGATTTCTCGATTTGGAGTGGCCATTTGGGCCAAGGCATCAATTTGAGCCTGGATGCCGTTGATATCCGTCGTGGAGCTGTAGTACCAGCGCCTGCCGTCAAATACCCGAATGAATGCACCCCTATTATTGCGGATCTTCTGTTCCTGCAAAGTCAGTTTCTTGAAGCTGATTTTGGTATCAAAAGTCTCTTCGATGCGAACATCAACATACAACCCCTTGGGAAACTTATACATCACGCGCCTCCTTTTTGCTCCTCGGCATTAGAATATTCAACTAGATGTTTAACTATTTCCATAACGCTATCATACAGGATAGTATATGTTCTGCAAGCAATAAAATGGATTATAAAGGGTCCCTCAGCGGGATCTCACTTGCCATAACTGCGAGGCTTCTGACGCTCTATCCTCTGGCATTAAACCCGCTCCCTGACGCATCTTTCGGAGGCGATGGCAATATATGCCTTGGAATGAGCGGATATGGCAAAGGATAGATGCCTACCTGATTCTTGGGGCAATCGTTCCGTATCCGAACACAGTTGATGCCTTAACTTCCGATGTCATACGGGATAGAGCCTGAA
>DUWJ01000426.1 GCA_012842765.1 Bacillota bacterium
AATACCATGCACAGCAGAGCCGGGGCCCAAGTCCCGTTCTCCACGGTCAATATCGGCTGCGACACGTCCGCCGGCGGACGTCGCGTCACAAGATTGTTGTTGGAAGCTTACGAGCGTGGGCTTGGAAGGGGCGAAACGCCTGTTTTCCCCAACATTATCTTCAGAGTTAAATCGGGGGTCAACATGAACCCTAAGGACCCCAACTACGACCTTTTCAAGCTGGCATGCCGAGTGTGCGCCAGGCGCATGAACCCGACGTTCAGCTTCATGGATTCCTCGTTCAATGCACCATACGGGGACGAAGTGGCCTATATGGGCTGCAGAACGCGGGTGATGGCCAATCGCAGAGGTCAGGAGACAAGTGATGGAAGGGGCAACCTCTCCTTCACAACCATCAACCTTCCCCGATTGGCCCTAATGGCCGGCGGAAACGTCGACCGCTTTTTCAGGCTGCTCGATACCAAGCTCGAGCTCGTGTACAGACAATTGCTGCACAGATTCGATATCCAATCGAGGCTCAAGGTTCGTGATATGCCATTTCTGATGGGGCAGAAGATATACATTGACTCATATGGACTTGGCGAGAATGACGTGATTGGCCCCGCCATAGCCAATGGCACGCTTTCCGTAGGTTTCATCGGGCTTGCGGAGACACTGACAGTTCTCTGCGGTGCCCACCATGGTGAAAACGAGGAAGCAGAGCAGCTTGGCCGGGAGATAGTCTCCTTCATGCGTCGGCAGATAGACGGATTTGCCGAGGAGAGCAACCTCAACTTTACCTTGCTGGCAACCCCCGCAGAAGGGTTATCAGGCCGTTTCGTGGCCATTGACAGGGAACGGTTCGGGACTGTTAGGAACGTGACTGATAGGGAATATTACACCAACAGCTTCCACCTTCCGGTGAGATATCCAACGACGATTTCACGAAAACTCGTTGTTGAGGGTGCGTTCCATGGATTGACCAACGCAGGGCACATATCATACGTAGAACTCTCGTCTCCGCCTATTGAAAACGGAGAAGCAGTGGAAAGCATCGTGAAGGCAATGGTCAGGGCGGACATGGGTTACGGGGGCATCAACTTTCCCATAGATGAATGCCGCAAGTGCGGACATGCCGGGGTGATCGAGAGCTCCTGCCCTTCTTGCGGTTCAGGAGACATCTCCCGCATAAGAAGGATCACAGGATACCTTGCTCCCTTAGACAGGTTCAACGACGCAAAAAAGAGGGAGCTTGAGGAGAGAGTTCCCCATGGAAACTAGCGTTATTGACAAGCTTCGTTCGCACGCCAGCTTGGATTTCCACCTCAGGCTTGCCGGGATAGTGGACGAAAGTGTTGTGGACGGACCAGGAGTGAGGCTTGTGGTTTTTGCACAGGGATGCCCGCACCACTGCCCGGGCTGCCATAATCCTCATACATGGGCGACGGACGGGGGCGTATCGGTTGCGGCCGAGGAAATAATCGAGAGGCTGAGGGCCAACCTGGTACTGTCTGGAGTGACCCTCAGCGGGGGAGAGCCATTTGCTCAGGCTTCCGAATTCGGCAGATTGGCGATGGCTGTCAAAAAGATGGGGTTTACCGTGACGACATATACCGGTTACAAGTGGGAGCATCTTGTCCAGTCGAGCTACAGCGGAGTGCACCTGCTCTTGGATAATACGGATATACTGGTAGACGGGCCCTATGTCGACAACCTCAGAGAGCCGGGCCTCAAATGGCGCGGCTCCAGCAATCAGAGGATTATAGACGTGCATAGATCACTCGAGGCGGGGAGCGTTGTGTTGCTGTAGGTGAGAGCCATTTGGGCGTCAGGCGCCCGTTTTCCACCCGCCCCCGCATCCATCGCACATCCGAACCGGCTGTTTGGCGCTGCGGCCAGCCAAACAGCGTTGTCTCAATTCAGCTCCATATCATCATTCCTCTTCCCAAACCACAAAACTTTTGCGCAAAGAAGGAAACTTGGATGTAATGTCGAATACATATTGCGCAATAGCAATGCAATATATATGTGCAAGTGCGCAAATCTTGCGCAAGACGTGCCAATTACGGAGGTGCGCCAATGGTCAAGCTTGAGCGACTCGCCAACAAGCCTATTCTTAGGCCTGTGCCTGAACACGGATGGGAGAGGGCGGCGGTATTCAACTGCGCAGCGGTCCACAAAGACGGCATCTTCCACCTTATCTACCGCGCCTGCAATCTGCCCAGCCACGACAGGTTCGGACCCTACATTTCCACCATGGGGCATGCTGTGAGCCTCAACGGAGTAGATTTCGCCAGGGACGACAAACCGGTGTTTTCCGGGGAGGGCCCTCAGGAGCAACGGGGGGTCGAGGATCCCAGAATCGTGGAACTAGACGGCAGGTTCTACATGATGTATACGGCCTTTGGCGCCAGATTCGATGGAGATTACAGAATATCGATGGCAAGTTCGCCTGACCTCATCAATTGGTCGCGCCACGGAGTAGTCCTGGATGAGCCCAACAAAGATGCCTCGCTCTTTCCGGAGAAGGTACGTGGCAGGTACGCGATGTACCACAGACGCCACCCGAACATCTGGATGGCCTTTTCCGATGATTTGGTGAACTGGACCGATCACAAAGTGATCATGGAGATAATACCCGATTCGTGGGAATCGGAGCGCATAGGCATTGCAGGTCCGCCCTTCAGAGTGGCTGAGGGGTGGGCCTTGATCTATCATGGCGTAGATTCTGAAAACAGGTACCGCCTGGGCTGGGCGCTCTTTGACGGAGACGATCCCACAAAGCTGATTTATCGACAACGCGAGCCCATCCTCCAACCTGAACTGGAATGGGAGAGGGAAGGCTGGGTTCCCAACGTCGTCTTCAGCTGCGGACAGGCGGTAGTCGATGACACAGTCTACGTCTACTATGGCGGCGCAGACGCCTGCATCGGCGTTGCTGCAGCAAAGATCGAAGACTTTACTGCAAAATAGGGGCAAAAAACGTGCGCAAGTTGCGCAAAACGGAACGGAGAGTGGCGCCATGGGAGTTACGATAGAAGACGTCGCAAGGAGGGCTGGCGTTTCAGCGTCGACCGTGTCTCGGACCCTCAACAACAAGGGCAGGATAAGTGCTGAGACGAGGCGGAGAGTGATAGAAGCAGCCCGCGAACTGGAATACCCGGTGAGTGCGGATGCGGGCCTCTCCCGCCGACGGACCAATCGCATAGGAATACTCTTCGACCGACGCCTTCATTCGCTCGTCGCAGACCCATTCTATGGCCTGGTAATGGTCGGGGTCGAGGAATGGCTGCGCGACGAGGGTTATCAGGTATTCTTTTCCACATTCTCAGATCGTGAGGCCGACATGGCCATGATCTCAGAGTTTGCCGCGGAGCGCCCTGTGGACGGGCTGATCATGGCAGGCTGCGACATTGACCTCGATTGCATCAGGAAAGCGGTATTCATGGGAATGCCTCTGGTGCTGGTTGACAACAACATAGTTGAGCCCAAGGTGCCCTGCGTGATGACTGACAATACAGCGGGGGCGCGGGAAGCTGTGGAACACCTGATCAGCCTGGGCCACGAAGAGATCGGATTCGTCTCAGGCCCCATGACCCATAGCTCCCTTTATGAACGTTATCAGGGCTATAGGCAGGCCATGGAGGCAAATGGCCTTTTGGTCAGGTCTGATATGGTCATTGCGTATGAAGATGTGGCCGATTACGACGTCAATGGAGGTTACAAGGCCGCCGAGCGCCTTTTGAAGAGGTCGCCCAGGCCGACTGCGATATTCGCAGGCAATGATTCCATGGCGATCGGAGTCATGAAGGCCGCTCAGGAGTTGGGCCTCGTTGTTCCGGACGACTTGTCGGTGGTCGGATTCGATGACATCGAATTGGCGGCTCATACAACCCCCGCCCTCACAACCGTGCGAGTGCACAAGAGGGAGCTTGGGTATCATGCAGCCCGCCTTCTCCTAGAGTCCATAGACGGGGATCCAGACCGCATCCCTTACAAGATCGCGGTCTGCACCGAATTGATTGTCCGCGAATCAACATGCCCCAGACGTCTCGATGCATAGTTTTGTGTGGGGGTGACTTAAGTGAAGGAGGCTGCGGTCGAGGAGAGGCAGCCATCATACCTTGCGCGGCTGCGCATGGAGTACCGGTCGAGCGACAAAGCAGGATACATAATGGTGCTTCCTTATGTATTGCATTTTCTCGTCTTTGTTGCATATCCCCTCGTATTTGCGTTCATACTCGTGTTTTGCAAGTGGGACATCGTATCCCCAATGGAATTCGTCGGACTGCGTAACATTCAAAGACTGATGCGTGATACGACGTTCTGGACTGCAGTCACGAACACCCTGAAGTTCTTGGCTTTACACATTCCGCTTCAGATAGTCTTTGCACTCTTGATCGCAGTGGTGCTCAACGGCCCGATAAAGCTGAGAGGTTTCTTTAGGGGCGCGTTCTTCCTGCCATTCGTTATCTCCGGCGCAGTTGTCACAATTCTTTGGCAGCAGCTTTACTCCACCGATGCAGGAGTCTTCAACTTGATCCTGACCAAGCTAGGCGCATCTCCTGTGCCATGGCTCACTGACCCGTCTATCGCCATCTACTCTATTGCAGTCATGGCCACGTGGAAAAACGTCGGATTCTACATAGTGCTGTTTCTGGCAGGGCTCCAGAATGTGCCGCGCGAGCTTTACGAGGCCGCGAGCATAGATGGGGCCAACCGGGGAGAACAGTTCTGGAAGATCACGATGCCGCTGCTCAGGCCGGTTACGCTGCTTGTGATCATGCTCTCTACGATAGGCGGGTTTGGTCTTTTCATCGAGCCATTCGTGATGACCGGCGGTGGGCCGGCAGAGAGCACTCTATCCGTGGTTCTGTATTTATACAAGAACGCGTTCCAGTTTCTAAAGATGGGTTATGCGGCTACCATAGGGTTTGCGTTGGCGCTTATGATCTTTTTGGTCACGTTAGTCCAGAGAAAGCTGCTCGATGTCGAGCAGCCATATTAGAGCGGAGGCGGTAGCGATGCGAACATTCAAGAAGATATTGGGCTATGTAATCCTGACCGCGGCCGCTCTCACATTCATATACCCATTCCTCTGGATGATCTCGGCATCGTTTAAACCCGAAAGCGAGATCGGCAGCTTGAGCTTGATTCCGAAGAACTTCACGCTCGCAGGCTATGGGGCGGTGTTTACCCAGATCCCAATCCTCAAGGCCTTGTTCAACTCGGTATTTGTCTCGGTTATATCGACCGCCTGCGTCCTCATATTCAGCTCCATGGTGGGCTACGCTCTGGCTCGGCTCAGGTTTATAGGACGTGACACCATCTTCAACCTCGTGCTTCTGACGATGATGATCCCGGGCCAGCTGACGCTAATACCCATGTACGTGCTGATTGTGAAATTAGGTTGGGCCGATACCTACAAGGCATTGATAGTTCCGGCCATGATGAGCAATATGGGAATCATCATTTTCAGGCAGTTCTTCATGTCGCTTCCCCAGGAGCTGGTGGATGCGGCGAGGATCGACGGGTGTTCCGACTACGAGATACTTTTCAAGATCTTCTGGCCCCTTTCCAAGCCATCACTGGTTACGGTGGGCATAACCACCTTCATCGGCTCATGGAACGAAGTGCTATGGCCGCTCATTGTGATCAGGAAATGGGACATGATGACCATGCCGCAGATGGTGACTTTGTTCAGCGTCGGGGGACTGGCGGGAGCGCAGGTGGCTGCGGAGATGGCTGCTGCAACCATGTTGGCGTTGCCTGTTGTAATTGCTTACCTCTTCTTCCAGAACTACTTCATAGAGAGCCTGGCGCTATCGGGCATCAAGGGATAGCAACGAAGGCTAGAGCCTTCTCAGAGCTGGTGGTTGGAACCCGAAACAAAACCCCTTGTGGTACGCACTTTACTCCTCGCGCAGGAGCGCGGGTTCATATGAACAAACAAGCGAGATTACTGAAATGGAGGGACGGCAATGCGAACCAGCATCAAATCGCGTGTAGCGGCCATCGTGGCTGCTCTACTGATGGTGTCGTTGTCATGCGGGATCATCGAGGCGAAGACGCCGGTCACCATCACATTTTGGCCGTCGTCTAACCCGCAGGAGATCGAGTTTGCCAAGATCATAGTGGCAAGATGGAATAAGCAGAATCCGGACATCCAGGTGAAGATGGAGCCGCTTCCGGCGTCCAGGTCTACCGAAGAAGTGCTGCTTGCGGCGATAGCGGCAGGCACGACTCCGGACGTGTGCGCGAACATCTACCCGGGCGCGATATCCCAGTACATCGCGGGCAAGGGCCTTTATCCCCACGACAAGTTGCCTGGGTTCTACGATTTCGTCTACGAAAGAAGCCCGAAGGAAATAGTGGATTCCTTCACTTACAGAGACGGCCATATATACCAGATTCCGTGGAAGGCAAACCCTGTCATGTTGGCCTACAACGTTAACTTGCTCCGGGAGAACGGCATCGACCCCAGATCGCTCTCTACCTACAGCGGTTTCCTGAAGGCAGCCGAGAAGCTCGCGAAGGATACCGACGGAGACGGCCGCATCGACCAGTGGCTCTACGCTCCTAGCACGGATGTTACGTGGTGGCAGCGGTTCTTCGACTTCTACACCCTCTACATAGCCGCGAGCGGCGGCAAGACACTCCTTGACGACCGCGGCAGAGTGGCATTTGAAGACGAAGCTGCAGTTGCAGTCTTCACATTTCTGAGAACCCTATTCGACAAGAAACTCGTTCCCAAGGGAATGCTTATCGGCGACCAATTCCTAGGCGGCAAGGTAGCCACCACTATAACGGGACCGTACTCCATACCTTACTACGACCAGAATGCTCCGGAGGGCTTCAAGTATGACTTCATGCCTGTGCCAGTTCCAGACGGGCACAAGGGCCCTGTAGTGACCTACGGAGACCCTAAAAACATAGGGATCTTCGCAAATTCGAAGCATCCGCTCGAAGCGTGGGAGTTCGTAAAATTCATCATGTCCCGCGAGAACGACCTTCTCTGGCTGGAGATCACATCTCAGCCCCCGTATCGCAAGGATATCGTGGACGATCCCATGTTCGCGCCCTATTTCAAGAAAAATCCGATGATGTCCAAATTCGTCGTTCAGGGCGCCTACACCCGGGGCGTGGATGACAGCAAGTATCTGATTGAGATCTTCGACGCCATATCCAAGCAGTATGACCTTTGCTGTGTGAACGGGCGCAAGACTCCGAAGAATGCAGTTCGCGACGGCGCGCGGGACGCTCGCGATATTCTGGCAGGGTGGTAGTGCACGTGATGACTGAGAGAACTTCAGAAAGATACGTCAAAAGCAAGCGGACGGCCCGGCATGTCCGGGCCCTCGCCAGCTGTCTGGCTGCAGGGCTGATCCTGGCCGGATTGATGCTGGCGCCTTGTGGCGGGATGGCGGCGGGTGGCCCTGTTTCCATCGACTTTTGGTGTTCATCTAATCCTCAGGAGATCGAATGGGCCAAGGCTGTTGTGGGTAAATGGAATGCGACCAGGCGCGATATCGTGGTAAACCTTCAGCCATTGCCCGCTTCGCGCTCGACAGAGGAGGCATTGCTCGCCGCAATAGCGGCAAAGACTACCCCGGATGTGTGCGCAAACATCTACCCCGGAGTGGTCACGCAATTCGTGGCGGCAGGCGGATTGTATCGGATGGACAGATTCCGTGATTTCATCCCATTCATGGAGCAACGGTTGCCTTCCTCCATTATGGAGCAGCATAGATCGCCTGACGGCCACTTCTACCAAGTCCCGTGGAAGGGCAACCCCATAATGCTCGCCTACAACGTGAAAATGCTTCGCGAAGCAGGCGTCGATCCCGCATCGCTCAGGACGTACAGCGGTTTCCTGTCAGCGGCCAAAAAGCTCACACGGGACAGAGACGGAGACGGCAGAGTCGACCAGTGGATGATCTACCTCAACATAGAGCCAATCTGGTGGCAGAGGTTCTTCGACTTCTACACCTTGTATGTAGCCGCCAGTTGTGGGCGAACGCTGATTGAGGGGAACCGGGCGGCCTTCAACAACAGGGCGGGAGTTGCGGC
>DUWJ01000427.1 GCA_012842765.1 Bacillota bacterium
GATTGATAAACGTAGGAAAACGAATACGGGAAGCAAGGCTTCGGCAGGGCATGTCGCAGGAGGAATTGTCCGAGAAGTGCTGCATGAACCCTAGCTACATCGGACAGATTGAACGGGGTGAAAAAAGTCCGTCACTGAATGCTCTGTATTCCATTGCTGACGGTCTGGATGTAAACATCAGATCTTTTTTCGAATCGCCCGAAACTGAAGAGGAATTGGCAATCCAGCGCCTCATTGACACAGTAGCAAACAAGCCTCCATACCAGATCGACAAGATCAGGAGAATCTCGGAAATTTTGCTCGAGGATGAGGTTGGAATGCCTTCTAGCACTAAGCCCCAGACCAGAGACCACAGCAACCCTAGACGTTGATGGTTTTCCCACATATTGTCCACAACAAAACTAGCCTGGGCCATGACATAACCCAGGCTTTTTTTCATCCGCGCCAATTCTTCTTAATAAAGCCGGTCCTCAATTAGACTGAGCTGAGCAGTTTTTCTTCTCCCTCTCAGCGCTTCACTCGCTCAGGATTTCCAGGTACATATCCTTCGTCTTCTCTGCAATTGCTTCCCAAGAGAAGAAGCGCTCAACGCGGCGCCTTCCAGCCTTGCCAAATTGAGTGTGGAGTTTTTCAGAATCGATGACACGGTTTATTGCCGACGCGAGGCTCTCAGGATCTCCCGGAGGAACAAGGAAACCAGTTTCCCCGTCTACAACCACTTCGGGGATTCCACCTACTGCTGATGCTACGACAGGAATCTCACATGCCATGGCTTCCAGGTTTATAATCCCGAAAGGCTCGTACACAGACGGGCATGCAAATACTGACGCGTGGCTATAGAGTTGAATTACGTGTTCACGCGGGAGCATCCTGTTGATCCATACAACATTTGGAAGATCTTTTACGCGCGCAGCAAGCTCCTCTTCTATTTCTTTTGTGTCAGGAGTGCCCGCAATCAGCACGACTTTCACTCCTGGCCTTATCATCGGAGCAGCGTCAAGCAGATACATAATCCCTTTCTGTCTCGATATTCTTCCAACGAAGAGCACGTAAGGTTCCTCTATCCCATACTGCTCCAGAGCGCTAGTATCGTCGGTCCGCCGATAGCCGCTAAGGTCAATCCCGTTGTGTATCACAACAACCTTCTCAGGTTCCACGTCGTAGTGCTCAATCACGTCCTGACGCATTTCTTTTGAGACTGCAATAACGCAATCGGAGTTTTCTATCCCGATCCTCTCCATCCACGAGCTGACAGAATATCCTCTGCCCAATTGCTCCTCTTTCCATGGGCGGAGCGGCTCAAGGGAATGCACTGTAGTAACGAGCTTCGAGCCATACATCGTCTTTGCAAGATAACCCGCAAAAAACGTGTACCACGTATGGCAGTGGACTATCTCTGTCTCAATGGGGTCCTTTACCATTGCCAGATCGACTGAAAGCGGATCCAACACCTTTTGCAGCTTCGGATCGGATCCTTTGGACATCTCCAGCCAGGGGCTGTAACTGCGAATCCGTATCGCATCTTCCGTCTGAGCCCCCTCGCCGAAGCACCTCACCTCCACATTCATGAGGTCTGCAAGATGCGTCGAAAGATAGTCGACGTGGACTCCTGCCCCACCGTATATGTTCGGCGGAAACTCACGCGTCATCATCGTAACCCCAAGCGAGTTGACGCTCTTCATCTTGTGTTGCCTCCCCGTCTTTCCATGATCTGGAGAATACCCTTGAGGGGTATCACGGCCCAATCAGGCCTGTTGTTCAGCTCATACCCAGCCTCATACATGGCCTTGTCCAATTCGAAATAGGATACTAAGGCACATCGTGCGCGAAAATCCCCTGGAAGCAAATTGCCAACCCCAGAACACGCCTCACCGAAGTATCCCTCAAGAAATGCGGTCCTCGCACGGCTCTCCCATTCATTAACGAGACTCTCTAGCTTGCACAGGCATTCCGCTTCGCAATTCGCCCGGGCAGCTGCCATAGCAGCATTCGCTGCATAGCTGTACGACCTTAGCATGCCGGCCACATCCCGGGCCGGGCTGTGCAAGGCGCGCCTCTCTTCCAGCGAAGCCATGGGTTCGCCCTCAAAATCGAGGATAGCATAAGACCCATCCGGCCGCACAAGAATCTGCCCAAGATGAAGGTCACCATGGCATCTAATGACCATTCCGGCCCCGTTCAGATCAGGCGCGAGTCCCCATAGCATCCTTTCCGCTGCCTCGAGTATCGATTCTTCAGCCGCCAGCACGCGCTCTGCCGCATAAGCCGCATCAGCATCGTCCGCCAACAAACCACAGTCCAAGGCGTGTCTAATATCAGCCAAAGCCCCACACGCGCGCGCTCGTGCATTTCGTCTCCACATATCGATATCGCCTGGTCCCGCGCGCCGCACGCCAAAGCCCGGAGCATCTATTGAAGCCATAGCCTGATGAAACCTGCCAATAGTTGCGCCAAGACGCCTCGATGCATCCGCAGACAGAATCCCGTCGAAATCCGAGAACTTGGCATCTCCCTCTTTTAGTCCATGCGCAACCGACTTCATCGCTTCAGTCAGAGCAATCTCAACAAGCTCCCAAGCATCCCCTATGTTCGGGACTTCCTCTGTCTGCACGGCCACAGAATACTCCACGCCACAGCTATCCACGTAGGAGACTTCCCCTTGGACCCGGGGTGTCTCACGAAAATCCGTTTCGGTTGCAAGGGCAATCCCGACTTCCACATCTGGATTGATCCCCGGAGTCATGACCCTGAACGTCTTGAGCGCGCTTCGGCGCTGGACAATAACCACGCTGTTGGTATAGGCGTCTCCTACTTGGCTTATCTCCCAGCCTCGCTCGGCCCGGCTGCTGACGATTTTTCTGAATCGAAACTGCCCTTTCACAGCTGGGATAGTGGCGTCTGATTCTATGAGATCCAGTACTGTGTTGACATACATGGGATGAAAAGCTCCGTCGCAAACAACAGCTTTCTTTCCCGAGGATCCATCCTCAATTACGCCATAAGCCTTAGGGCACTTTTCTCCAGAACCCGGCAGGAGACTTTCTGCGACCACGGGAACAAAATAGTCGCCTGCTCCTTCAAAACGCAAGATTCCAAGAACCAGGCATTGATCGGCAGTTACACCGGACTCAAATTCGGCGCAATCGAGAATCTCAAAATTGGTCACATGTGACAGTTTATGGCGAAACCACCGC
>DUWJ01000076.1 GCA_012842765.1 Bacillota bacterium
TCTTGCAGTACGCTTGTCTACCGCTTGGTGAAGCAGTATTGCCTCCATAATCTGGTCACCCACGGTGAATACGGGGTTGAGGCTTGTCATCGGCTCCTGAAATATCATGGATATCTCGTTTCCTCTGATCTTCCGCATATCATGTTCTGGTATGGATAACAAATCTCGTCCTCCGAACATCACCTGCCCGGAAGCGATCACCCCGGGAGGACTCTGAACAAGTCGCATTACCGAAAGGGATGTCACGCTCTTGCCGCATCCGCTCTCGCCGACTATGCCTAAGGTCTCGCCTGGCCATACATCAAAGCTCACGTCATCGACGGCTGTTACCTCTCCGTCTTCAGTCATGAAGCGAGTGATCAGATTTCTGACTGATAACAACGGTTCGTGCAGTTCTGGCACTCTTGTGCCCCCCCTTAGAATCCTTTCGCATTGAGAACTACAAGAAGCGCTCCATATTGAACCTCGATCAGATCCTTTATGGGGACCACTTCGTATGCAAGATTCTCTTCTATATCAGTGGCCCATCTGTCAATATGGGCATTGAGGTCGTACAGAACGGACCGCAGGATCTGCCTTTTAGGCGCACAGCTGCATCCATATCCCCCATCGCAGCATTCCTCCTGACTCTCCGCACCAAGTTCGCCCGCTATGGCTCGAGCCAACATGCTGGCGACTATCATCTTGTAGAACACGCCCACATAGATCGAGTCAACCTCCTGAGCAACTGTAGCAGGCTGATCCATCCCGGAAGTCTCCCGCGCCCACCGCTCTTGGCTTGGAATGGACTTCAGTTCCGAATCGACGAATGTTTCGACTGCACCTCGAAGGAGCTTTCCCTCAGGCCTTGTTATCAGACCTTCAGTCGCGGTTAGGTCCTTGGCAAGCAACTCGTATATGCGCCTACCCCTATCTATGCCCTCCAGAACCACCTCTCGTCTCGTTCGTCCAATAGGAGTCTCGTCCCCTATTTTGGCAGACATGAAATACGGCACTTCAGTGACGATCGAAAACGGATCACATACTGTCTTGGCCCACTCATCGCTGCCAGCTCCAGCCGTGATATACTGTGCCGGGTCGCCAGGCGCGAATTGCTCGTAGTAATCATAGGAAGCCGTTATCGGGCACGATTCGTACACTCCCGGATAGAGTTCAACCGCCCAAGGCACTTCAGGCTCACCCAATGAGAGCGGAAGGCCGCGATCGATCGGAATTCTGTGGAGTTCGTCGTAGTCTTCCTTGCTCAGCCCGCTCGATATATAGTAATAAGCTCCTCCGAAGCCGGCGTTGTGCAGCGAGTACATCACGTCCGGACGTGTCGTCTCTATTGCCTTCATCAAGGCCTGCGTCTCAGGTTTGGGCGTATCCCATTTGAGAGTCTTGTATTCTATTGGGAAAGTCCACTCCACCTGATCCTGAGGCCGCGGCCTATAGAAATCGTGCGCGTAGTTTCTGATGTTGAATGGGCCTGCAAACCATCCTTCGTTCATACGCGTCCCGTCAGGATCGACACACGGCATGATATGCCACGTGCGACCCGCACGCAGGTCCTCATCCTTCAGGAGCTCTTCCATTAGGAAGTAAGTCATCATCGCCCCGATGGGTTCGTTCGGGTGCGGACAGGCAAAGATCAATATGCTCACAGGCCCGTCGCCTATGGAGACCATAGGTATCTCGCTGCCGGCTGTAGATTTTCCGACAATGGCCAGTTTTGCAATGTCAGGACGGGCCTCCGCCACCGCCTTGGCGCGTGCATAAAGCTCGTCAACTGTCACAAATCGCGTGTATTCAGGGACTGCAGCCAATCGTTCTTCTATCGTCAAGTCTGCTTTCATTTGCAAACCTCCCAAGCTACATATAGTGCTAGTGCTTTCGCATGCCGTAACCTTCGCGGCATTGGTGCTATCCACTCGACTGCGTTCAGTTCAGCTGTTTGGCAAGGCGCGGATCGAGAGCGTCCCGCAATGCATCGCCCACGAAGTTGAAGCTGAGAACAACCAGAAAAATGCAGAGGCCCGGCCAGATAATCATGTTGGAGTTGATCAACATAAAATCCTTGGCCTCGCTCACCATCGCACCCCACTCAGGGGTTGGCGGCTGAACTCCAAACCCCAGAAAACCCAGAGATGCAGAGGAAAGTATCGCGCTGGGTATTCCAAGGGTTGCCGAGACTATCACGGGCGTCAGCACGTTGGGGAGTATGTGCCTGAACATGATCCTGGCGTCGCTACATCCTAACGCGCTCGCAGCTTTAATGAAATCTTCGGATTTAAGGGCCATTACCTGGGCCCTCACCAAACGTGCGTACAGCGGCCAGCTTACAACGCCCAACACCCACATGACATTGAATATGCTGGGGCCCAAAATAGCCATGACCGCTATCACGAGAATGAGAAACGGAAATGAATAGAACACCTCAACAAGACGCATTACCAATGCGTCAACCCATCCGCCGTAGTAACCTGCAACCATGCCAAGCAACGACCCGAGAACACTCGATATCGACACAACTACAATGCCGATAAGAAGAGATATTCTTGAGCCGTATATGAGCCGTGACAGCATGTCTCGCCCAAAGTTGTCGGTGCCGAGGATGTGTCCTGGCGAGCCCGGCGGCAGGAATGGATTCGCAAGGTCCATCTCATATGGGTCACATGGCGCAACGACCGGCGCAAAGATGGCTATGGCCACGAATGCCACGAGCATGACAAGTCCCAAAACGCCGAGCTTATGCCTGAAGAACACTTGCACGACATGGGCAAACTCAGACCTTATCGTTCCCTCTGTTTCCTCAATTCTTTCTCTTTCTTTACTCATATCTAATCCTCGGATCTATGAATACGTATACTATATCGACGATGAGTGTAATCAGCACAAAGCTGAGAGCGAAAACAAGGGTTGTCCCCTGGATTACCGGAATGTCTCGCTGTTTGACTGCGTTCACAGCCAACATGCCTATGCCCGGCCACGAAAAGATCGTCTCTGTTATCACAGCTCCTCCGAGCAATGATCCGAATTGCAGCCCGAAGGTGGTAATTACGGGCAACAGCGCATTGCGGAGAGCGTGCTTGTAAAGGACCGTCTTCTCACGGACCCCTTTGGCCCTGGCAGTACGCACGAAGTCTTGTGATAGCGCTTCAAGCACGGACGATCTTGTGAGACGCGTCAGAATCGCGGCCATTCCACTGCCCAACGTTATAGATGGCAGTATCAAGTGTTTGATATACTCCCAAGCGCCCGATCCCGCAGCGCCCATTCCTGTGATGGGAAGCCATCCGAGCCTCACTCCAAAAAGAAGAATCAGCAGAAGTCCAAGGTAAAACCCTGGAAGCGAGACTCCTAGCATTGCAAGGGTCGTCGCTGTGTAATCTATCCAAGTGCGCCTCTTTGCAGCGGCCAACACGCCCAACGGGATCGAGATCAGTAGCGCAAATATCGCGGACGATACGGCAAGAATGGCCGTGTTTGCAAACCTCTCTTTGACCTGCCCTGCTACCGGACGATTGTAGACTATCGATCTTCCCATATCGCCACGGAGCAATCCACTCATATATCGCAAATACTGCTCGTACCATGGCCTGTCGAGGCCCAATTCTATCCGAATTCGCTCGGCGTATTCCGGATTTACAGTCTCCGATCCGAGCATAAGCTCGATCGGGTCGCCGGGAGCGAAACTGACCATCGCAAACACTATGAAGGTGATGCCGATGACAACCGGCACTGTCGCCAAAAGACGACGTACAATATATCTGGTCAACTCTGACCTTCCCCCCTAACTTCACAGGGGAGGGCGCTACATTTCAAGGCTGCGTCGCCAAGCAACGTATCCCTCCCCATCGAAGCTTCCTGGGTTCATCTTCCCGTACGAATCGATCTGTCAGGAATGAACGCTACTTTGAAATCCAGACGTTGTTCTCGAGTGTCACTAGGTGGAGACCGCCCCACGGCGACACGTAGTCATTGACTTTCTTGTTTACAACCGAGTATCCCCATTCGAAGTAGAGCGGTATCGAGGCCCTGTCCTCCATGATCTTGCGTTGCGCCTGCTTCCAGAGGCTCGACAGCTTCTTCATGTCAGTGGTCCTTAGCGCCTGATCGAGCAGGGAGTCTACAGTGGAATCGGCATAGAAGTGGCCATTCGTCTTCCCAATCGCCTCACTGTGGAAGAGCGAATGCAGACCAGTGGTTCCTGCGAAACTGAAGTCGAAGAACACGCCGGACTTCCCGCCCATGATGTCAGACACCCAAACGGCCGTATCCTGCTGCACTACTGATGCATCTATCCCGATCTGCCTGAGCTGTGTAGCGAGGATTGTGAGCACCCTCACTTGCGAACCGGGGACAGTCTTTATCTCCACTTTCAAGGGCTGCCCATTTCGGTCAAGTATTCCATCGCCATTTGTGTCTCGGAATCCGGCCTTATTCAGTATTGCTACGGCTTCCTTAGGGTCATATTTCCACAGGCTCTTCAGACTTGGATCATAGCCATGGGCAACCCAGGGAGGGCACTGCCCATATGCCCGCTGGCCATGGGGAGCTACCACTGCGTTGAACGCGGCATCAATGTTCATGGCCTTCGAAATCGCATCGCGCACCGCGAATTCATCGAAAGGCGAAACAGTCACGTTAAAACCAAGACCCCTATATGAGCCGCCACGACCTCTCACAGCAGCCAGCTTGCGGTTCTTCGAAATCGTGGGCATGGCGTCCATGTTCACAAGATACGTGATTATGTCCACTTGCCCCGAAGTAACGGCCATTACCTGAACCGTCGGATCAGGTATGACGACGAATTCAACTTTATCGAGATATACCGGCAACCAGTAGCGAGGATTCCGTTCAAGAACAGCGCCTTTATCGGGTGAAAAGCTCTTGAGCTGGAATGGCCCTGAGCCTATGGGCTTTCTGGCAAAGCCATCTTCGCCAAGCTTCTCGATTGCCTCACGAGGCACTATGCCCACACTTGGCAATCGGTTGGGATCGCTGACCAGAAACGGCGACGGCTCAGGCGTCTTGATCTCGACAGTATAACGATCGAGTGCCTTGACACTCTTGATTGGGCCAAGGGTGAAAGCAGTACTAACGTTGATGAAACGATTAATGGAATACACGACGTCGTCCGCCGTCACTTCACGTTTGGCGCCCTTTTTGAAAACCTCATTGCCCTCCTGGAAGTACACGCCTTTGCGAATATGGAAAACCCAAGTGTTCTCATCAGGCATTTCCCAACTTTGCGCAAGGTGGGGTTTCGGCTCGAAACTATCTTTGCCGATAACCACGAGGGGATCGAAGACGAGGCCGCACAGATTGGTTTCGTCATTGGCGGCAGTCTTGTATGGATCAAGCTGTTGGATGGATGACGCCGCGATCTTGAGAGTGCCGCCCTTAGTCGGACCGGCTCCCAAAACCACGGTTGATGCAGACACCAATAGAAGTGCTGCCACGATTGCTAGAACTGTCCTTTTCGACATGTCCTGTTGCCCCCTTGCTGCATCTAATGATAAATCGTTAATAGATATTAGTCTGTAATTATACGTGTGCGAGCTAGATAAGTCAAACAGAAAATTATTCACAATAATTGTACAAAGAATGCTTATAATAATGGGGCAAGGCCCAACGCACATCGTATGTGTCTGGACAAGCCTCGATAGAGTTTCTTGATAATGCTGGGGCGCTCTTTGCGGCTTCCTAGGGAACACCATAGGTCGCCGGCCAGCGATGTCACTCCGTGATACACTTCCGCTAGGCCCTCAGGTTAGAGGCTTTCAAGCGCCATCATCAGTTTTATAGACTGTCGTCTGGGAAACAATACAAGAATGAAATTTGGAAGCCAATCGGGGGGGGATATTCGGTCGCCATTGTCCCTTCGCCAATAGCAATTACATGCCAAAGATACAACGGCGAATCGCCAGAACCACACCGTCATCCTCGTTGGATTCAGTAACAAAGTCGGCAGCCCGCTTCAGCTCTTCTGCGGCATTGCCCATTGCCACGCCCAATCCTGCGCCTTCAATCAAGTCCAGATCGTTGAGACCATCTCCAACAGCCATGACCGCCTCCATCTCGATGCCTATCTGTTCGCATATTCTCCTGACTCCTCGGGCTTTCGTGATTCCCCGAGCAGTGACTTCCATGTTCGCATCAGACGTGCAAGTTACCTCGACCGTCCCCCAGCTATCAACGTAGTCGCGTAATTGGGCCATTAAGTCGACATCGTCGCAGTACATGCCGTACTTCATCCACTCTTGATGAAGCATGTCGTTACTCCAGTCATTCTGTATTAGGGTCTCCACGGTGTATCCCCAAAAGCAGCATCCAGTCTCCGCCGTCAGTTGGTGTAACCGGTAAATGTCCTCAGTATCCATGAAGTGCCTTTCCAACAGCTGTCCAGGTCCACCCCAAATCTCAGCCCCATTCAAGAACACCATCGGCGAATCGAGATCGAGCTCACGCACGAATGAAAGCGCGTCTTGCCTTCCCCTCCCCGTGGCAAACGTGACGATGACCCCGGCATCTGCGGCTTTTCCGACCCATAACTTCGTACTGTCCGCAATTCTTTTGTCGTCTGTGAGCACCGTACCATCGAGATCGAGGGCTATAAGTCTGTGGCAGAGCATATTCCAACTCATCCTCCTTGCAGTCTCATGCAGAACGCAGTGCATCCGGGAAACCCATCCTCAGACACTTCCCAACTCCATCATAACCAGGCCCTGCGCTGCATGTAGACTATATCACTTCCGACTTTAGAGGCAAAGTGCTGCCATGCCCCCGGCACCACTTCATCCGCCTGACGCAAGCAGGGATTAAATCGGTAAAAGAGAATATTCGTCGGAAGGAGGTGAAGCAGTGACAACTTCCGCACTTATCTTGGTACTCGTTTCGGCTGTGATCCACGCAGGCTGGAATCTGGCGACTAAGAAAGCTGAAGGCGGCGCGGCATACGTGTTTCTGATGGCTGCCGGGTCGGCATTGTGTTGGTTTCCCTTGGCAGCGTGGCTGTTGATGACCGGGAACGTGACCACGCCAGGAGCAGGAGCATCCCCTTTCTCTGTAGTCGTCGCAATCAGTGTCAGTGGAGCAATCCATACAGCCTATTTCCTGTCTCTACAAGCGGGATACGGATGTGGGGATCTATCCCTCGTCTATCCGCTGGCGCGCGGGACAGGCCCGCTGTTATCCACGTTGGCGGCGATGCTTTTGTATGGAGAGCGCCCATCAGGATTAGCGTTGGCAGGCGCATTGCTCATAGGAGTAGGCGCATTCTTTCTTGCAGGCGCCGAGGAGCCGCAGGCTACGCCTTCTGATGACGGCAGCAGCAAAGCAATAGTGTACGGGCTCCTCACCGGGGTTTTGATCGCAGGTTACACTATGTGGGACAAGTACGCTCTTGATGTGGTCGGCGTCAAACCGGCGTTTCTGTCGTCGGCTGCCAATTGTGTACGTGCCATAGGAATGGCGCCGTTTTTCCTATTATCGAAGAAGCGTCGAGCTGAAGTGAGCACCGCCATGCGCACTCAATGGAAACCTGCCCTCATAGTCTCCATATCATCACCCCTATCGTATCTTTTGGTCCTCACGGCCCTGGCAACATCGCCTGTAAGCTACGTCGCCCCGGCACGGGAAATCAGCATCCTCCTGGGCACACTTGCCGGGACTCGGATGCTCGAGGAAGGAGACCCCAGCTCAAGAAAAAAACGCTTGTGGGCATCTGTTGCAATGGCGGCAGGCGTGGTAGCCTTGGCCATTGGATGAGAGCAACTCGACGTCATGTTAAGTCAGGCACGAATCGCATACTCCACATCCCGTATGAAAAGGCAATATACATTGAAGCCAACCCGATCTGTAACCGGCGAGAGAAGCTGATAGCCCCGCTGGCTTTGGAAGTGACATTGTGGCGGCTTTTCGACATGGCAACGGGTTCGGGCTCCATTTTGACATGTGCCCGGTCATGATCTGCTATAGCATGCCATCTTAGGACACACCATGGAATATACATGGCTGCATAATGATCGTTTTGGGCAGGGATTTAGGGGCGCATGCCCGGAGCCTAACCTGTTGACCCGGATTGAGCTCACGTCTAAAAAATGGCATAGGGTAGGCAGCGAATAGTCTTGTTCTTGGCAAGTCACAAGAAGTGTCCGGGCTTTCATTAGGCAGCTGGGGCCTGAAAAAACTCTCAAGGAGCATCGCAAAATCTATATGCAGAGACTGAGATGGGCAAGGATGGGGAGGTGCATTCGATTTGCAAATTCCGTGGAAGATCGTCATATTCCTTGTTCTTGCTGGTCTTGGTCTTTATGCAAGCGGTCCCCTAGCACGAGCTGATACTGTGACGCAGGTTATCCGTGAATCCGTCTGGATCGAAGCGCCCAACCGATTTGAAATTCAGGGCAAGAACGAGTGCACAGGGTTTGCAGTCGCGTATGTGCTCCGACACTTCGGAATCGAGGTAACCGGCAAGGAAATCTACGACGCTGTCAGGTTCAAGCTCCCGTCTGGCAGGGTCTTGCCGAGGGGACCCATTAATGAGCTTCGTCGACACGGCATCCAAGCTCAAGTCTATACCGGGACACTCAATACCCTCAAGGCCAGGCTCTCAA
>DUWJ01000428.1 GCA_012842765.1 Bacillota bacterium
TCTTCTCGGGGATTGAGGATGATTATACAAGTGGCGATCAAGGATTCAATTTCCCAAATGGCCGCGTCATTATCAGCACGTCAAAGAGAGGGAAGCTGACAGTTATCAATGATGCGAGGGGCGCGAAATTCCGCGTGTGCCAATCATGTGGCTATGCATGTATTGCAGAAGGCAAAGACCCCGTGAAACATCATAAGAACGCCTATGGGAAGGAATGCAGTACAAAGTCCTTGACAAGGATAGCGCTGGGACATGAGTTTCTCGGAGACATAGCGAGAATTCGATTTGAGCCGTGTACGCGAGTAGATCAGGGCTTTTGGTATTCGCTGCTCTACGCAATGATTGAAGGGGCTTGTGAGGCGCTGGACATTGATCGAACGGAGATAGATGGCTGTGTGCAGTGGGGCGACTCTGCCGGCCAGCCTACTTACCTCATATTGTTCGACTCTGTATCCGGGGGAGTCGGCCATGTACAGCAGTTAGGACGTGAGGAGGCACTCCGTGACACCCTGTACACAGCCTATATTAAGATGGCCTCTTGTACCTGCGGGGATGATGCGGGCAATGGGAGTTGCTACAGTTGCCTGAGAAACTACACCAACCAATTCTGCCACGACGTACTTAACAGGGGACTGGTGGTGCGATTCCTGAAGGAACTAGGTGTGGAAGGCTGACTGACATTGCGGAGAAACGCTGGCCATGTAGGATGGATACGAAGGAGACCGATAAGCGCCATGTTCAGCATCGGGTCAGCATATGTTGCAGCAAAAGCGGCGGGATATTCCATTAAGAGGTGATTCGCTATCGGGCAGTTCAGATGTCAGCAGGTGGTCGCTGTCGATAAGCCGACATTACTGTCCGGCCCTGCAATTGCGTTTGGGTTTTGGGTAGGTTGTTGGGTGCTTGCATTGTCGAACTAGAGAGTATGAGAAAATCGTTCTCGAGGTGACTGATTTATTGTGAATGCCAGGCGAATAGTTCAAGCGTTATTGTGTGCTCTAGCCGTAATAGCGGCCATAGTTTTGTGCGTCCGCTCACCGCTGAATCCCGTGAACCGCACGGATGAGAATGGCTATGCGCCATTGCACTACGCTGCTTCCAGAGGAAACATACCCGATATTGTGTCTCTTGTGAAAAGAGGAGCTAACCTTCGAATACGTGATCCACACGGTAATACCCCCCTACATCTCGCTGCTCGTGCCGGCCATACAGGCAGCGTTGTTGTGCTTCTGAAATCTGGAGCGCCGGTAAATGCCAGGAACGACGCAAAGCAGACTCCTGTGGCAATCGCGATGCATTGTCAAGGAATAAATCTGTTTCAGCCCTTTGCCCCACTGTCAGACGCTAGAATTGATATGCCTAAAGTGATGGATTCGTATATAGATTCTTCACACGTATCGCCCTTTGACACAGAATATGACCGCCAGAAAAAGGAGATCGAACGGCTTGAAGGCAAACTGGAGGCAGAGAGAAGACAAGCTGAGGCGGAAAGGCAACGTATTGAGAATGAAGCGCGGCGCAAAGCTGATCATGCGGAAAGACTTCGAGAGTATGAGAAATACGGAGATGTTGTGCAGGTACTGGTAGTATGGGGTGGAAAGGAGTAGTGTTAGTCCCTCCATAGAACTCGACAATATTGATGGTGCACATCGGTTGGGAGGGTACCGTGGACCGCCCGGTTGTACTAGCATGCGCTGGAAGCGTTTCCTGAAAGGGCCCGATAGTCACCACCATGTTGCTGCTGTTTGGGTCACGGCTGGCCGTTGCGCTAAAGCAGCGTTGCAAGCCGCCTTCTCAGCATTGAAGCTCCACCAGAATCCGGTCAAGCAGAATAACGGGAAGGCCAATTGGGCAAGAAGGATAATCCTTATGGTAGAGGCTTTAGTTACCCAGGATACTGATATGACAGACA
>DUWJ01000429.1 GCA_012842765.1 Bacillota bacterium
TTCCTTTACACGACTATCCTCATAATCCACAGATTTCTCGCCGTAGCCGGACTGAATATCACGAGAGGACGTCTCCCCGCTTTCCTTGAATCTGATTGTTAACTAGCCGCTGATTCTTTGGAATGCAAGGGAGGCACGGAAATGAGGCGGCGCACGTTTGTGGCCATGATCGTCCTTATTGGACTCTTTGCATCCCCCTACGCGCTCAGCGCGGAGGAACAGCAGCGGCTGATGCCGGCAACCATCATTCGTGTGCTAGATGGAGACACGGTAGAAGTGATTCTGGAGAACGGCGCACGGCAGAGAGTGCGGCTGATAGGAGTGGACTGCCCTGAGTTGACCGACAAAGACCCCTCGGTCCGTGATTATGCATTCGCGGCAGCCGCCTTCACCAGAGAACTGCTGGAAGGAAGGAGAGTCTGGCTCGAAACTGATATGGGCACACTCGACAAATACGGTCGACTGCTCGCATATGTATGGACTGCACCGCCAGCCGACTTTGCGGAGGAAAAGATAAGAGACTGCATGTTCAACGCCATTTTGCTCCTGGAAGGCTACGCGTACACATACATGCTTATGCCCAATACAAAGTATGCAGAGGTTTTCGTCGGTTTTCAGCATGAGGCCATCATGGAAGGCCGAGGAATCTGGGGAACCATGACAAGATGGATTCACATCATCGTATATGTGACCAATACAGGCAAGAAATATCATGGCGACGGCTGCCGATACCTCGCTTCAAGCCGCATTCCCATGACCCTCGCCGAAGCCATGTGGCGCAGATATGAGCGGTGCCAGACATGCAAACCGCCATACTGGATATCGGCTGAAATATCCCTTGAATGACGTACTCGTGAGGATTGCTCTGCCGCGCGGCAGAGCAATCCTCTCCGAAACCTTTTTGTGCTCCAGGAATCTCTGGTGCGCCCTATCCGCAGATGATAAAAAAGTCTATCTCTTTGTGCCAAGGAAAAACAGGGCAATAGTTCCTGGCCCCGAATGGGCGCCTATCACCGGATCAACATAGTTAATCCTGACATCCCGCACGTTCAGACGCTCCCTCACGAGCTTCTCAACGCACTCGGCATCCTCCAGTGAATCGCCGTGGGATATGAAAACCATCTGCTCCGTAGGGTCTATGCAAGTCTTCTCCATCTCATCCACGAGGGCCACTAGCGACTTCTTCCTACCCCGAACATTCCTTACAGGAACAAGCTTTCCTTCGTCGTCAACATGCATCACGGGCTTTACTGACAAGACCGTCCCTATCACTGCAGCTGAGACAGATACTCTTCCGCCCCGCTTCAGGTACATCAAGTCATCCACAGTAAACCAATGGCAAAGTCGAAGCCTGTTCTCGAGGAGCCAGTCCTTAACCTCATCAATCGATCTTCCGGCAAGCCTTTGCTCTACAGCATGATAAACCAATAATCCCTGACCCATTGACGCAGCAAGAGAGTCAATTGCATAAATCTTGCGTTGAGGATAAATCTCCCGCATATTGTCGGCTACTATGGACGCGGCGTTGTATGTCCCGCTGAGCGCCGATGAAAAACCGATGTAGAGCAAGTCCTTGCCTTCCTGTAGAACGCTTTCGAATGCATTCTCGCAATCCCTCATGTTTATGAGGGAAGTCTCGGCCACCTCGCCTTGTCTCAGTTTCTCATAGAACTGCTTGAGATCGGTCTTTTCGCCCTTTATATAGCTCTGGCATTCCTCTTCCCCGATTCTATATGACAGCGAAATGATATCAATCCCGTACTTATCAATCATCTCATCCGTGAGGTTTGCCGATGAATCCGTCACTATCCCGAAGCTAATACCATTCGCCTCCTCTCATAGCTCCCTTGATTTGCCCGAAATGCCAAGCCTCCACACGCTGCCAAGAGATGTCTGACCGGCAATGCAGGAAACGCGAAGCCATCGGTTCTCCGTCGGCATCGAAATGCAGAACCCGATCACCGGCAAGGCAAGAACCAATGGCTTCTATCAAATCATATTATTTGCAGCATATTCGCGCCAATTTCATCCGGACAGAAAATACCGGGAATTAACCGCCGAAATGACGCATATTACTCAGCGAGGAGCCCGATCAGAACATCCGGATGATTAGTTATTATCCCGTCCACACCCAGTTGTATCATTTTGGTCATGTCCTTTGTTTTGTTTACAGTCCAGACAAATACCCCAAGCCCATTCTCTCGAGCCATACCAACCAGCTCCGGCGTGACTCCCCCCTGGTCAACCGCCACGAAGTCCGCATTGACATCGAGTGCTGTGGAGATAACCTTCTCGCCGAAAGATGACTTTCCAAAAAGCAATGGCGCGCTGAACAGAACGCCGGCCGGTACTTGAGGCAATAGGTTGCGGCAACGCCTCACTGCTTCGACGTCGAAGGACTGTATTATGACATCGTCCTCCGTTTTGGTCTCTCTTATGATCTCCACAACTTTGTCCTCTATGCCCTTCGCCTTTATCTCAATCAATACCTTAGTGCGCCCTTTGAACGTCGAAAGCACCTCGTGCAACGTGGGAACCTTCTCCCCTGCGAATTCAGCTCCCTTCCAGGACCCTGCATCCAGCGTCTTGATCTCCTCAAGGGTGCGCCAAACAACGGACCCCCTGACGCTCCCAGTTGTGGTCCGGTCAAGCACTGCATCGTGGATCACCACAATCTGGCCATCTTTTGTTGCATGAACATCGAGCTCGATCATGTCAGCGCCCATCTCGACTGCGCGCTCAAAGGCAGCCATCGTGTTTTCAGGAGCTACCCCTGACGCTCCTCTGTGCGCAATAACCAAAGGACGCTTGGCCGTAGCTTCCGCTTTCGGATCCGAAACCATTTCCTTCTCGTCAACACCTATCTCAGTCGGATTTCCAGGCCCCGCCTCACCCACCGCGCTATTCCCGTGCGCCGTTGTGGCAAAAGCAATCATAAGCACTGCCAAGAAAACTGCGAACAACACACTTCGTCGCCGATGTCCCATTCACATTCTCCTTTCCGCCTCAA
>DUWJ01000430.1 GCA_012842765.1 Bacillota bacterium
ATTAAGCCATGGACTTCTTGATTACCTGAAGCATTGTCTGTATGATGGGGCCGGTTAAGAGGACGGAAGCGATCGTTCCGACTCCGGGCACGGCCCCCATCGCAATACCTGCAACTGTTGCGGCAATGTCCATTGCTATCTTGACCCAGGCGATTGGTGCTCCGAGGCGGTCGCTGATAAGCATCATCACTCCTTCCAAAGGTCCGTCTCCCAGCTCTGCAGAGAGGTAGATTGCCACTCCCGAGCTGATAACCGCTATCGATGCTATCAGTATGGGCCACGACTGCCAAGGGGCTGTAGGGCTGCGCATTGCGGCGCTAAACACATCAGCCATGGCTCCAGTGACGAAAGACCCCGCAAATGTGCCCAATCCTATGTATTCTCTGCCGATGATGAGCAATACAACAAAGAGGGCTAGTCCGTTAAGTTGTAGCGCTCTGCCTAAACTGATGTTGGCTGTGATCGATATTCCCTGGCATAGAACGGTTATCGGATCTGCTCCGAGGCCCGCTTTTACGAACATCGCTATCCCCAAGCCTATCAAGGACAGGCCGGAAATCATCATGAGAATTCGAAGCGCAAGATCGCGGAGTTTCATATGCTCGCTCCTAACATGGTCATGATTGTTCGCTGCAGACGGTGATAGCCTCCTATGGCATCTGCGGAAATAGTGCTTCGGGAGCAATGGCTATCCCCACAAGGCCTGGGCCTGTATGCGCACCGAGCACCGGAGCTATCGGGCCTGTTGGGAGCCAGTTACAAACGAAGACCTTATCGAGCTTGTCCTGAAGCCGAGATACGCCTGTCGGGTTTTGCGAATGGAGAATCTGCGCACGCATGGGCGTCTCAGGAGGATACATCGAACTGACGATATCTGCTAACGCGTCAATTGCCCTAGTCATCGTGCGTGCCTGTCCACGTGTGACGTATGTGCCGCCTGCCTTTTCTACGCCGATTATTGGTTTTATGTTGAGCAACGATGCTACCAGTCCTTTGAGATGGCTGATTCGTCCGCCGTGGATTAGATACTTCAATGTTGAGAGGGTGAAGAGGGTCTCTGAGGCTTCAGTGACCTGCTTGAGCATCGCCACTATCCGGGATTTTTCCCATCCGGCACGCACAGCCTTTGCAGCCATCTCAACGTGCCACCCTTGGGCGGCTGAAAGAGTTTTTGTGTCATATACTTCCACATTGGCTTCAGGCACCATTTTTGCCCCGATTCTTGCGACATTCACTGTACCGCTCAGCCCGGAGGATATATGAATGGACAGAATATCCGGATCTGTCTGCGCAAGGCTGCGATAGAGATCGGCGAATTCTCCGGGCGAAGGTTGAGACGTGGTAGGTATCTCCACTGCCGTTGCCTGTAACTCGTAGAATTGGTCAGGAGTGATGTCAACCCCGCTGCGGTACGTTTTGCCATCTACCGTGATCATCAAGGGAAGGTAATGTACCTCCAAACCTTCAAGCTGTTCGGGGGAGATGTCGGCGGCGTAGTCTGTTACAATCTGCATCAAAGCTTCCTCCTCGGCGCACCTATATTTGGTGAGTGCGCTATTCGTGCAGACACTCTGCGGTGCATGAATGCATGCAACTGACGCTTGCCGGCGGATGTTGTCGATGCCTTTCGGCCCCGCATTTTCATGTCTATACCTGCTCTCAATGTTACCATTCAAATGACCGCGGCGCCAGCAGATTTGATTGTGCGCGAATACCGGCAGCTAGGGACTGGGCATCAGACAATGCGAGTTTGGCGACGACTCAAATGCACATAATCGGCATCGGATTAGACTCGTAGGGATCCATATTCTCATCTTGAATGCAAGCCTTCGTCATTCGTCGCAAAGACTCCGTTCCAACCCAATTGCCCCGATATAGTGCTGTAAAGGGGCCTTCAACCTGTTGGGGTGGAATAGTAAGGTCATAATGCGCGATGGATGGTGCGGAGTTATACTTAACATGCAGTGCTTGTGGTGAAAGGGAGCGTTGTGATGGAGATCGGCGGAGATTTCTGTTTTGCGGATATTCGATGTGCGAATGGCGAACCGTCATATCAAAAAGTACTGGACGGGCTGAGCAAAGGGCGTCCTGTAAGCATGCTTGCTTCAGGGCGGACTGCCTACCTCAATGCATGGCTCAACCTGAAAAAAGGCGGAAGTCTGGTGCGAAGGGCGCTGTTGCCATCTTACCTTTGCTACTCCATGCTCAGCCCGTTTCACAGAATGGGAGTTGAGACCGAGCATTATCGGGTCTTCTCAGATCTTTCTGTCGATACCGACGATCTCATGGAAAAAGCGTTTGACGATATCCAAGGCACACTCGTGGTGACCCTCAATTACTTCGGGTTTCCTGACTCAGTAGACCTGCTTTCCGCTCTCGCTGAGATCAGGCGAAGGGGCGGTGCGGTGGTTTACGATGCGACCCACAGCGCCCTGTGTGAACGCCCATGGCCGCACACTACCTTTGAGCCGAATCTGTGCATAATGAGCCTCAGGAAGAGCCTTCCGGTTGTTGACGGTGCCGTCTGCGTCTGGCTGGACGGAAGTGAGCCTGCATTCTGTAGCAACGAGGCGCAGCTGAGCGGATTTCACTCGGCGAGGGCGTTGGCAATGATGATGAAGAGCGCCTACGTGGCTGACGGATTCGGGAATCGCCGGGACTACGTGCTCCTGTTTGCTCAGGCTGAGGCGGCGCTGGATAGCAGTTTCAGCGCGAGCGCCGCCATGTCGCCTGTTTCCAGGTCAATACTGAAAAGGGTCGGAATCGAAGAGATCAGGCGGGTTCGGCGCAGGAATTTTCGGAGACTCCTTGAGGAGCTGGCAACATGTGGGGGCGTGCATGCACTCATCTCTGAACTCCCGGAAGACGCGGTCCCGCTTGGGTTTCCCGTAGTGGTTGAAGATCGGGACCTGCTCTGGCGCCATCTGGAACATTACGGGATACATGCAGATATCCACTGGGAATTGCCGCCAGAGGTCCCTGAGGAGGAGTACCCGGAGAGTGCGTGGTTGGCACGCCGCATCTTGACGCTCCCTTGCGACCAGCGATATTCGGAGGAAGACATGGCCAGGATGGCGAGGGTATTGAAGGAGTATCGTCCATGATCACTCCATACTCGGCATACGTGGTGCAAAGTTCGGCGCTGGTGCGGGGTTTTAGGCGAATCGCGCCGGTTTTCAGGGTCTGCTAGCATGATCTGTCTGGCTATTCCCTATCGGAGATGGATATTGCTCCGGTTCGGCGCTGGCGCTGACTATGACGAGCGCCGTAATTAGGGACATTCCTTCGGCAAACAATAGTGTGCCCCAGATTCCTGCATCCCCGAACACCTTCGGCAGTAAGGCAAGGCCAATCTTGACGAATACGAATCCTCTTAGCACACAGATGATATTGGCGTATCTGGGCATGTGCATGGATTGCAGATACATCTGCGTAGTCAGATTGACGCCCAGCAGAACGTAGGCCAGGTTCAGATATGTCAGTATCGTGTAACCCAGGTCGATCACGTCTTCCGACGAGGCGAATATCATTATAAGTGGTCTTCCGACGAATAAGCAGATAACCAGGAACAAGACTGACATCACAAG
>DUWJ01000077.1 GCA_012842765.1 Bacillota bacterium
CAGTCCCCTTGACGAGGGAAGCGCCGGTTGAATCGGGATATGATAAGATTCTCAGCATGTCGGAGATGGGCGTGACCATACCCATGAAGTGATCGCTTCCGGCAAAAACGTAGGAAATAGCGCCCAACAATCTGCCGTCGATATACACGGGACTTCCGCTCATCCCCTCAGCTATCCCGCCAGCAGCCTCAATCGCCTGACCCGATGCGCGTATGAGTACGAGGTCGCTCAGCTTCCCAGCGCCTTTAAGCACCGCTATTACCTCTACATCAAAATCTTCCGGCTCCGTTCCGTGGAACACAGTCTTTCCTGTGCCCTTCATGCCAGGCTCGATATCGCCCACCTCCATGATCGGACATGCAAGAGCAACTGATGCCTCAATTGGAGTGTCCACCAATGTAGAGCTTGTCCACATAAAGGCTGTTAAGGCCAGAATAACGAAAATAGTCTTTTTTCCGAACACCGAACACAACGCCCCTCTCCTGATCCTTCCTGCAGCGTGCAATTCCAACCTTCCTATCTATCATACACTCTTTATGGCTGTTGTCATCCGGGGATCTATATCTGCAATGAACTTGCCTATCCCCCTTATATTACAGAATTCGGGATCACGAGCAACTCTAACTGGCAACCCCACGCCCTCGCTTATGGCATCAGAAAGCCCTCGCAGGCGCGACGTTCCTCCAGCCAATACTATTCTATGGCTAGAAATATCCGATCCGATCTCCACAGGAACCTTTTGCAGAACACATCGGATTCCCTCTATGATCTCATCGATTTTCCCGCTGATTGCCTCAAACACATCCTCAGTGGAAATCGCCTCCTGGCGAGGAAGGCCTGTCTCCAAGTCCCGACCATGTACCATGGCAGAACTCGGCTCAAAACCGTTTCGGGCCACACCGACTCTGCGTTTGACATCCTCTGCAGCCATGTCTCCCAACACTAGCCCCTTGTCGGCGCGGATATGCTTCTGAATCGCTGCATCCATTGCGCGCCCACCCGTCCTCACGCGTTCGGAGACTATCATTTCTCCGACGGCAATCACCCCTATGTCGGTTACTTCTGCACCCACGTCTACCATCATCTGCCCGCGAGCATCGAATACGTTCATATCCGCGCCCATCGCCGCCGCCATTGGCGCTTCCAGCAACATCACACTTCTCGCCCCAGCTTCAGTCGCCATGGTCATCCAAGCTCTGATCTCTACATCTGATGGACATGACGGAACCGTCAACACCACCCTGGGTTTCGTAAAACCGCGTCCTCCCAGCACCCGCCATATCATCCGCTTCATTAGCAACAACGCCGCGTCGTGTCGACGGATCGATCCAAAAACCAAAGGCCTAACGGGCACACAGGACCCTGGGTCCGCAAGCAGCAGCTCTCGACCGCGGTCGCCGACCTCAATCATAGCGCCTGTCTCCCTGTGAAAGACAACGACCGAGGCCTCGTCTATAACAACTCCTTTTCCAGGCATGTACACCCTCACGTTATCAGAACCGAAGTCTATTCCGATGTCCGCCCCGTACGACGACATGTTGCACCCCCAAAAGCAGATTAAGGGAAGGACCGGCGCGGGCCCGCCTATGCCGGTCTTCTCGATGGTCGCATCTCAGCCTTTCTCAGATTCCCACCCACCCTGTCATTTGTTGCCCGACTTGTATTTTCTCCGGGTCGCCTCACCACCCCTGAGATGTCTTTCCGCCTTGTTCTGATCCAGAATCTTCTTTACTTTTTTCGCAAGCTGCTTGTCTATGGAGGGGAGCCTCTCCGTAACATCCTTGTGGACGGTGCTCTTGCTCACATTAAACAGGCGTGCCGTCTGTCGCACTGTTGCCTGGGTCTCCAGGATGTGGTCGGTTATCTCGAGAACACGCCGGCGGATGTATTCCCTCATCTAGCGTCCGGCCTCCCCCCTGCCGTTTGCTAGATCTATATTCGCTCAGGGGTGGATTATGCCTAGCTAGAAGCGCTTGCCGATGCACTGGACAGGGTCGATCGCGTTTCCCCGTTCCAAAACGATGAATCTGATAATGCATTCGCCATCAGAAGCCGCGGAACTCGCGCCAACCTCTCCCAAACTAGCGCCCTGGCCAACTTCGTCTCCCGCCTTGACCCAAGCAATCCTCAGGTTCTCGTAGACAGTTTCAACACCCCCTGCGTGTTCCAATCTTACAACCAAGACTCCACGTTCATCCCTGTCCACGCCCGCGACTTTTCCTGATAGAGCTGCACGAACCTGAGTCCCAGGGAGGCACGATATGTCGATTCCATCAGTGAATCTCCAATCATCCATCACAGGATCGCGCCGCCAACCATAGCCCGCAACCACTGAGCCATCGACCGGCGCCGTCATGGCCTCGGGCATACTGACTAAGCCCTGCTCCGATTCGCTGAGGCTGCCGGAGTCGGCCGCGGATATGGCATTCACCCCCTCAATGGAGTCAGCCCCAGACTCCTCGTGAGGTTTGATTGCGATTGCCTCATCGGTCTCGCTTTCAAAACGGCCCGAGTCTGTATGGGCTACGATTTGAGCCGGCGTATCCCGGCGAACGTTGCTCACTAGTATGGCCAAGGAGAATCCGAGAAAGAAAGCGGCTATCCCAACCACGAGCATCATCGACGTAGATCTGCTTCCAAACGGCCATTTCATAAAATCACCTCGGGTTCTAATTCTTCCCCGAGGCCTCATCCAGTATGCTTGCTGATCTCCAGAGCACGCGAACTCTCGATAATGCTCACATTACTTGCGGCTTGAGTCGAGCCTCTGTATTTCGATGCCCGAGTAGTAATGCTTGAGTATGGCATCAAAAGTCAAACCCGCTCTGGCCAAGTTTTCAGCCCCCCACTGACACATCCCTACGCCGTGCCCATAGCCTGTGGTCGTGATAGTAACCTTACCACCACTAGACACAAC
>DUWJ01000431.1 GCA_012842765.1 Bacillota bacterium
CGACCTCCGGGTTATGAGCCCGACGAGCTACCAAACTGCTCCACCCCGCGACAAACCTTATAACCTGATTCTGGAGCGGGAAACGGGGCTCGAACCCGCGACATTCAGCTTGGAAGGCTGACGCTCTACCAACTGAGCTATTCCCGCATCTAGGATAAAGTGGTGGAGAGGGGAGGATTCGAACCTCCGAACCCGTCCGGGAGCAGATTTACAGTCTGCCGCCTTTAACCACTCGGCCACCTCTCCAAAAACACTGCAAAACTTGGAGCCGACGATGGGACTCGAACCCGCAACCTGCTGATTACAAATCAGCTGCTCTGCCAATTGAGCTACGTCGGCAAGCAATCGTGCCGTGCGAAGCTTAGAATACCACATGCGTCCCCATAAGTCAACAACCTGGACACGCTACTTTTAAACCTTCTCCTGATCCCCTAGACCACAGTCATTGACGCGCACACCACGTGCATCTTCCCAGGCAACAACCTTTTGCCTCAATGCATAAATGAGAATAGCTGCGGCCGCAGCTACGTTCAGAGACTCCACGTCCCTTGCCATCTCGATTTTCACCCGTGCAGTGGCATGTTTCCTCACAGCATCGCTCACTCCGAAGGCCTCAGAACCTACCACCAGAAAGGCAACGTTTGCACCGTCGGCCCCCCGATCTGTCAGGCAAACGGTGTCTTGCGAATCCCCGACTATCTGCGGTTTGGCGACTTGCTGCGACCTCTCCTGAGGCCTTGCGCAACCAGGCCAGACAAGATTATCGACCGCCCCCCCGACCTCCGAGTCGGACACGATGATGTCGTACCCAAGCTCCGCAGCGCGGCCAAAGAAGCCATCAACATCTTTGACCTCCGCGACCGGCATGCGAAAGATAGAACCCATGGAAGCCCTTATGACCTTCGGGTTGGTAAAGCCTGCACATCGTGGACCGGCAACCACTCCCAGCGCTCCTAGGGCTGCCGCAGTGCGTATGATGGTTCCCACATTCCCCGGATCCGAGACTCCATCCAAATAGACCCCGAAAGACGGCCTTCCATTTCCACCAGCGCTGGCGAGCAATTCACATCCCGAGGCCGGCGACCACTTCGCTAGCGCGAACACCCCCTGAGGCGTGCGCGTATCGGCCATACTTTCCGCAACTGACGTGGATACAATGACAATTCGTGCACCATTTCGGCGAGCGCCCGACAGTATTCGACCACTGGTCGATTCATTGCCCATATCGACATCTTCGGCTATGTAGACTGTGTCTAGCGGCACTTTGGCCGCCAGCGCATCCTCCACCAGCCTTACACCCTCAAGTGGGACAAGATGCGATAAACCCCGAGTCACGCATTGTTTGTACATGCGGACAGCGGGGTTCTTTTGGCTCCTGATTACGTCCAATCTACTCACCGCTCACACTAGTTTGCGGCTTCCTGTTCCCTAGCCACAGCCACGAGCTGTTCAAAAGCAGCGCCATCATTAACGGCCAGGTCCGCCAACATCTTGCGATTAATGTCAACTCCAGCCTTTTTCAGTCCAGAAATGAACCGGCTATATGACATGCCATTCATGCGGGCCGCAGCATTGATCCGCGCAATCCAAAGCTGCCTGAAATCGCGCTTACGCGTGCGCCTGTGGGCATATGAATAGTCCATGGCATGCATTACTGCCTGGTTAGCCCGTTTATATGAAACGCTGTTAACTCCAGTGTAACCCTTTGCGAGTTTCAAAGTTTTGTTGTGCCTGCGCCGCGCGTTCGTGCCACGCTTTACCCTCGCCATCGTAAATCAACCCCCTATGGCCATCATGCAAAACAACCTATCAGAAAAGCTACTTATACGGGATCAGTTCGCGCGCGACCTTCTGGTCCGGTTTCGAAAGAACAACGTCCTTCCGCATATTTCGCTTCCTCTTGGGGGTTTTGGCAGCAAGCTTGTGCCTACGCCCGGCCTTGTTCCGCATGATCTTACCGGATCCGGTCACATAATATCTCTTCGCCGATGCTCTGTTAGTTTTCATCTTAGGCATAACCATTGCCCTCCTCAACTGAATCCACGCAAAAAACAGACCTACCCCTCTTGCTCTTGCTTAGGGGAAAGAATCATAACCATGTTTCTGCCTTCAACCTTTGGCAAGCGCTCTACAGAACCTACACTTGAAAGGCTCTCCGCCATCTCCATCAAAAGCTGCCTGGCGAGGTCGCTATGGACAATTTCTCGTCCTCTGAACCGTATAGTAACCTTAACCTTGTCGCCGTCACGAAGGAACCGTTCCGCACTCTTAGTCTTGACACTGAAGTCGTGCTCTTCGATCTTCGGAGTCATCCGGACTTCCTTTATGTCGACAACATGCTGCTTCTTCCTTGCCTCCCGCTCGCGTTTGCTCTGTTCATACTTGTATCTGCCATAATCCATGATCCGGCAGACGGGCGGTCGTGCTGTAGGTGCAACCTCCACGAGGTCCAGGTCCCTATCCGCGGCAAGTTTGATCGCTTCCCTGACAGGCATTATGCCCAGTTGTTCACCGTTTTCATCCACGACGCGGACTTCCCTGGCCCTGATCGCCTCGTTGACGAAAAGCTCCCTACTGATAGTTTGTCACCCCCATAAAAATTTCAGTGTTTGAATGCCCCCAAAATAAAGAACAAGCGGGTGATCCACCCGCCCACAATGACAGAGCATACGGCGCTCGGCAAATTTGCCGGTCCGCATATAGTCAAGTGAACCGACCTGGCTGAAGCGTTGAGCAACGCCGATCGGTGAGAAGCGGATGGCTTCTACTTCAAACATGTATCCCAGATTCGCAAGACCGAGTATAACACAGGCATGGCCCTGCGTCAAACATCCTCGCACGTGCGAGAGTCAACTTCTGCGCGAAGCCTGTCGGCGAACTGATTCAAAGTCATGGCACCCAGATCACCGCCTCGGCGCGCCCTCACTGCAACCTGGCCGGATTCCATTTCCCTGTCGCCTACGATGAGCATGTACGGAGTCTTTTCAAGTTGGGCTTCGCGTATCTTGTATCCGATTTTCTCATCTCGGACATCCGTGTCAACCCTAAACCCTCGTTCCGACAAGTTCCTGGCAATTCCCATGGCATAGTCGATATGTCGATCGCCGATGGAGAGAACTCTTGCCTGAACTGGAGAGAGCCATACAGGCAAGGCGCCTGCATACTGCTCAATCAAACACCCCATAAACCGCTCCATGCTGCCAAGGACGGTTCTGTGTATCATGATAGCCCTGTGTTTCTCTCCATCCTCTCCGATGTAGTTTACATCGAACCTTTCGGGCAAGTTGAAATCCACCTGAATTGTTGGCCCCTGCCAGAGACGGCCGAGAGAATCCTTGAGCTTGGTATCGATCTTTGGGCCGTAAAACACGCCCTCACCTGGATCTACGGTATACTTAAGCCCGTGGCCTTCTAATGCATCCCGGAGAGCCGCTGTCGCACGCTCCCAGTTTTCGTCCGATCCCACCGACTTCTCTGGCCTTGTTGACAGGAAAAACTCGTATTCCGAAAATCCAAAGCTCTTCAGCATGAACTGGGTAAGATCAATCACCCCTACAATTTCATCCCGCAGCTGCTCAGGGGTGCAAAAGATGTGAGCGTCATCCTGAGTGAATCCCCTCACCCTGAGCAACCCGTGAAGAGCCCCAGAACGTTCATATCTGTACACAGTCCCCAGTTCGCAGTAGCGTATCGGCATATCCCGATAGCTTCTCGTAGCAGTCTTGTATATCAGTATATGCCCGGGACAATTCATGGGCTTCAGAACATACTCCTTCTCGTCTATGGACAGGTAATACATGTTCTCCCGGTAATAGTCATTGTGCCCTGATATGGTCCATAGCGTCGATTCTGCAATGTGCGGAGTGATAACAGGCTTATACCCCCGCGCTATGTGTTCACGCATCCAAAAGTCCTCAATAGAGTGGCGGATGGCTGCGCCATGAGGGTGATAGAAGATAAGCCCAGCGCCTGCCTCCTCGTGAACGCTGAATATGTCGAGCTCCTTGCCGAGCTTTCTATGATCCCTCTTGGCAGCCTCCTCCAGAAGGCGCAGATGCTCGTCGAGCTCTTTCCGGGTGGGGAAAGCGGTTCCGTATATTCTTGAGAGCATGGGCCTGTTCTCATCGCCTCGCCAGTACGCCCC
>DUWJ01000078.1 GCA_012842765.1 Bacillota bacterium
GACACATACAAAGCCCTTATTGTCCCGTTCGCTGCGAGCGCTTTTGGGATATTCATGATGAGGCAATTCTTTCAGACCATCCCTATGGAGTTGTGGGATGCTGCCCAAATCGACGGTTGCAGCCGATTCGAGTATCTGTGGCGGGTGATAGTTCCCCTGTCGAAGCCAGTATTTGTAACAAACGGGCTGTTTACGTTTATCGGCGGGTGGAATTCGTTTCTGTGGCCTCTGATTGTCACCAATTCTTCGACATATCGAACGATACAGGTTGGGCTTTCTCAGTTCAACCAGGAGTTTGGAACTGTTCCCAACTTGCTCATGGCCGCCTCTACGATTGCCATAGTGCCATTGGTGATAATCTTTTTCATAGCCCAGAACCAGCTGATCGAGGGGATAGCGCGCACAGGCTTAAAGGGTTAGCAAGGCGGCGGGGACGGATCAGATTCCGGTTTCGACTGGGCGATTTGCAAGGAGTATGAGGGGGATATCATTGAGAGCAGATCTTGAGCAGGCGATCAGGGCTGGGCGAATTGCGCCCATATACATACTATACGGTGAAGACTCATACTCCCGGCAGGTCAATGCAGATGAGCTCGCGCAAGCTATTGCGGCTGCCCGGGGAGGCGCAGATCTCAACGTCTACGATATGTCGGAGTCATCTATGGATGACATCGTCACAGCCATACTCACTGTTCCAATGTTTGCGTCATCCAGAGTAGTGGTGGTCCGCAGATTCGAAGAGATTTCCGCGGCCCAGCAGGGCAGGATAATCTCCCTTATCGCTCCTGGCAAGGATCGCGCGAGCCTTCAAATGCCTGAAGGCACATGTGTGATCTTCACGTCGAATTCCACCAGCTTGCCGCGGAAGGCGGTAGCTGCAGCTGGAGGCAATCTTGTTGCAGTGGAGTTTAGGCCAGCTTATCTGAAGGATGCCAGATCGTATGCGTATTCTCGTGCGAAGGAGCTTGGCGTGGAAATCGAGCCTGAAGCTGTGGAGCTCCTTCTTGAGTTTGTGGGCGCTGACTACGGCGCCATCACGCAGGAGATGGATAAGCTCATCACATACCTAGGGCCGGATAAAAGCGTGGGAAGAATGCGCATTACCGTGGATGACATAAGGACTGCCGTGGGAAGAAGTCCTACGCAGACGGTTTTCGAGTTCTGTGATGCGGTGATCGGCGGAGACTGTTCGGGGGCGATGCGCGCTCTGGATGATCTGATGAGCACGGAGAGGCATCCTCTGAGCATATTGAATACTCTGGCCACTCAGGTTCGGCGTGTGATGTCCGCCAGATGCGAGCTCGACCGTGGTTTGACCGGTGACGAGGCGGCGCGGGCGATTTCGAGAAGCCCCGGAAAAGCTGATTGGGCAGCGCGCAAGGCCGTTGGACAAGCAGCAAAGCTCTCACAGGCAGACATCGCCAGGATGATATCGCGCATCGCCCGAGCAGATCTCGATTTCAAGACCGGGACTATGCCTGACAGGCTGCTCATGGAAGTGTTGATCGCAGAAATCTGCGCATAGCAAAAACTCCAGCAACGATTGTTACTGGAGCTGCAAACTGAATAGCCGGACGACGCGGGTGGCGCAGGTTCTGCGCTATCGTTTTGTATGCGAAACTACCTGCCGGCTTCAGGCGCTTTTCCCATGTTGACTGCCTTTGTGGCAAGGCTTGATTTCAGACGCGCTGCCTTGTTAGGGTGGATTACGCCCTTCTTGGCGGCGCGGTCAATCGTGCTGTACGCGTGATTAAGCTCCTTGGCACAGGCCTCAGGTCCCAATTCGTCCATGGCTTCGTGGCACTTGCGAACAGCTGTCTTGACGGAGGACTTGACCGACGTATTCCTCAGCGTTCTCGTCCTAGCCTGTCTAACCCGCTTCTTTGCAGATCTGGTGTTTGGCACTCTCAGTCACCTCCCCCTCCGCCATCTGATCGCACGCCTATGATTCTACCACGGGCGTTCTGTCATTGCAAGTAAATCCAGATAAGAGGGGAATAAGGGCAAGTTGTGATGGAATCGGCTGTTGAGAATGGCATTCTTGCGGAGACGTGAAATATGCTGTTCTCTGGCTTCAAGCGAGTCCGCCCGTGGAAGACCAATTCCAGAGCGTTTCTGGAGGTTAGTATATGGTGGCTGATTTAAGATGAGTCCTTCGTTGATAAGGAGCCGTCGTTCCAAATGGAGCTTTCATCCGAAATGTGTTGTCTTTGGCGGGAAGAATTGATATTTGCGACGTCTGACAACTCGACAGCGAGGGTACCCTGTGGCCATGTTAGCACCTCAATACTGAAATCGACGAATTGAGCCGGACGTCGTTTCCGGAGGCCTTGATTATAGGCTGAGTCCGGCAATGACACTCCAGCCCGGCCGGGAGAGGTTTCGGTCGTTGAAGGATCCTGGGGAAGATGCCAGCAGACATTGATGAACGGGCCTCCGAGTGGGAAAGACTAGGCATGTGCAGATACAGACTGCGCATCCCGAGGAGGTGCATTAGGATTGGGGTTTGACCGAAATTTCGGCGCAAAATGGCGTCCGTCCAAAGAGCTCCAACATCTTTCAGAATGCGACATGGGGCTGAGCGGTGGCGGCTACTTGACGGACCTGGCTGTTGAGGCCAACGAACTAGTACAAAGGGCGAGCCGGGCCCAGGTGCCCGGAGTCAGTTCCCAAGTTGAGGAGATGGACTTTGGGTCAATAACGCGAGTGAGAGTCCAGACGGAGCAAGCTGCGCGGTCTCTCGGAAAGGCAGTGGGGAATTACGTGACTATTGACGCCCCTGAGCTCCCCCTGCGTGACAAGGGATTGCAGGAGGACGTGTCGGAGGCGCTCGCCCGGGAGTTGGTCTCCTTGATCAGGGCCAATTTTAACAATGTGGATTTTTGGACGATCCCCGATTTCACGACTCTCGTATGCGGGTTAGGCAATTGGAACGCGACCCCTGATGCTGTTGGCCCGATGGTGGCAGGCGAGGTTTTAGTCACTCGCCACGTATATTCCCTTACTCCGCCGGAAAAACGAGGGGGGCTCAAGTCAGTGGCTGCGTTATCCCCGGGAGTTCTGGGCTTGACCGGAGTCGAGACGGCCGAGATAATCGCGGGCGTTGTGGCACGGGTTAGACCACACCTGATCATTGTCGTGGATGCCCTGGCCGCGCGCAGCGTCTCTAGACTTGGAACTACGATTCAGATTTCCGACGCCGGCATCCAGCCGGGATCTGGTGTAGGCAATAGGAGGTTTGGGATTAACCGTGAGAGCATGGGGATTCCTGTAATTGCTGTGGGGGTTCCAACTGTGGTGCACGCGCTCACGATAATCTCGGATGCCCTCGAAATCGTCGGTAGCTCGCAACAGCCCGGCGTCGGGAGGTCTGCGGCAGGTCCTCTGTCAGAATTGGGGGTGGGGCAGCCGGGTCTGCCTCCTGCGGTGGCGCAGATGCTCCAACCATATTTCGGGACGCTCATAGTTACTCCCAAGGAGGTGGACGTGCTCGTCAAGGAACTCTCTCACGTGGTGGCTGGAGGGATTAACTACGCGCTCCATCC
>DUWJ01000012.1 GCA_012842765.1 Bacillota bacterium
CCGTCCAGTGTGGAACTTGTATTGCGCAAGCTCGATCACATAATGATCTTCGTTCTCATAGCCGGCACATACACTCCGGTCTGTCTCGGTCCGCTGCGTGGCGCTACGGGCTATGTCATACTGACGATAATCTGGGCTTTGGCTATTGCCGGCGTGTTCTTCAAGGTATTTTATCTCAACGCTCCGAGGTGGTTGTATACCGGCATATACTTGGCAATGGGCTGGCTTATAATCTTTGCTACAGGCCCTTTGGTCCGTGCAGTAGGCCTTCACATTCTCAGTTGGCTCCTTATCGGGGGAGTCTTCTACTCCATCGGGGCAGTGATCTACGGGCTCAAGAAGCCGGATCCGTTCCCGGGCCGGTTCGGCTTTCATGAGATATTCCACATCTTCATCCTCCTCGGCAGCCTGAGCCATTTTCGTTTTATCCATTTGCTTGCGTAGCGTATCTTTCTTGCTGCATTGGTCTTCTCTTTTTTTCTGAAGGCCAAGTTGCGGGTATTATGGCAATTAGGTTACAAGCTGTATTTCTGCTATGATTAGTTGAGATGAGTCTTTCCTCATTTACACATCGGGAGGTGGCCGTATGAGGTTCGCTGATCTTATTGCCACAGCTGTGCGGCGGTGTCGCGCAAGGCTCCTGGAGTCGTTCCTCATTGTGCTGGGCATTGCTCTCGGAGTTGCAGTGGTGGCTGCTTTTTCAGGACTCATCGGCACAGTAGGAAAAGAGTACCGCCAGTTCAGTGATTCCATAGCATTCAGAGAGATCTGTATCGAGTCAACGTCAGGGCGAAGCGGTGGAAGCTACTCCACTGATAGGCCGGCGTTTGCCCTGTCGCGGACTGGCGAGGCGCCGTACGAACTATCCCTACATGATGTGGATCGCATCAAGTCTAGGGTTTCTCCTGACGTGTACGTCTACGCATATGAGGACTTCTTTCAACATCTGCGGCCTGGGGACGATCTCTTGGTCGGTTCATCCCTGGACGATTCTATTCCGAAATCTTCAGAAAACCCGGAAAAGGGCCCTGTGCCGCGAAATGCTCGAGTGATTGCTGCCACGGAAGAGGTGTTTTCCGCCTACGGCGCCGAATTCCGGGAAGGCATAGGGTTCTCCCGCCCTGATGTAGCTTCCGGCGAAAGGTGCATGGTTCTCGGCAGCAGGCTGGCTGAGAGGTTCTTTGGAGATGCACCTGCTGTAGGGAAGAAGATGATATGGCAGAACGAATGGATGGATGGCCCCACAGGTGAACTTGAGCTTTCGCCTTCCGGGTATGTCTATACTGTGATCGGAGTTATGGAACGGATTGAGCCCCCGGTTTCAGCTGGGAAGGCAGGCGAATCTCCAGATGACATTGATTTCTCCATCGATGGAAGTGCCTATATTCCCATAACTTCAGCCCCTGGCATGGAGGGCCCCAATCCGAAAGTCCACGAGATCCATGCTATATCAGCCTTATCCAAAGATGCTGCACGAGCTATGGATGAGGTGAGGCAGGCGATAGAGACGGAATACGATGGGCGTCTTGATGCGAGCTCGGGGATGGAATACATGAAAGAGAGTATGCGCGAGCTGCGAAGCTTTGCCACTGGCATTCTGGTTTTGGCTTCGGCGGGATTGGTCATAGCATCGATCAACATTCTCAACCTAATGCTTGCACGGGTTTTGCGGCGTACTCGGGAGATCGGTATTTCGGCTGCCCTGGGCGCAGGCCGGCGTGAGATATTCCGAGAGAGTCTGGCGGAGTCGCTGGTGCTTGGGATATCAGGAGGCGTAATAGGCCTTCCGCTCTCTTACGGCCTGGTAAAGCTGATGTCCCGCATTATGGAGGGGCTCGATGTGTCCGTCGGCCTTACAGGGGTTTTAGCCGGGGCTTTGTCCTGCATCGTAGTAAGCGTGATTTTCGGACTCTATCCAGCCTACCTCGCTGCCTGTATAATCCCGGCAGACGCCCTGAGGGGGGATTAGGCCGATGACTTCGCATCTGTTCAAATCCGCGTGGATCAATATGAGTCGACGCCCAATGCAGTCTATTCTGACGATCATTCAAGTGGCTCTTGCAGTAGCCTGCATGGTTTCGGTGGCAAGCTACAGGATGAATGTGTCGACAGCGGTCGACCGTTTCAAGTCTTGTACTGATGACATAGTGATTGCCATGGGCGGGATGGAAAAGCGCACTGAGGGCGGGTATATGAGAAACATGTACAATATTTTCGATGACGACGACATTGCCCAACTCAATGCTGAAGTTTCCCTCGTGGAGTCTGTAACTGTTTACGAGGATACGTGGGGAATTGAGGCTGATGTGGATGGAACGTTGTATCGAATTGGCTTAGGTGCGTTAGTCGGGCCTGGCTATCAAGACGTGGTTGGCTTCGACATGATCGAAGGCAACTTCATAACCGATGTGGATATGAAGGCGCAGTCCCGCGTGGTCGTTATCTCGGAAGCCCTCGCGAAGATTCTGTTTGGGGAGGGCCCCTACGTAGGCAGAACGCTTGGCATTATGCCAGTCTGGGCGCGACGGAGTTTTGCTAATGAAGACGGGGCCATGCCCGTGGCACCCACTGAATACCATGTTATAGGCGTATACAGCAATTCTAAGACGTCTACGTCAGCGATGTCGAGCTATAGTGGCATGCATCCAGCCATCCTCTGTCCGCTCACGTCCGATCCCAATCAGATTTACAGTTCAGGCCAGGGCTGGTTATGCATGGACGAAGAGTATCCATACGGCACATTGATGATCAAGGCCGCCCCCGGCAAAGCTGCAGCAGTTCGTGACCGTATCGTTGCCATGGTGTCAGGCCGTCCGAGTCCCGATTCATTGAGCGGAAGTAGTGGGAGTATGGTGGTCATGGGAGGCGGAAGCGCTGAATTTGACGGGC
>DUWJ01000079.1 GCA_012842765.1 Bacillota bacterium
CACGGGGAGCATTTCGGCCATGGGCTGGGCCACTCTGTTGGGTTGGAGATTCATGAGAACCCGCGTTTCTCGCCTGCTGATTCTAGCCTGATTGAGCCGGGAATGGTGCTCTCTGTCGAGCCAGGCGTCTATGTGCCTGGTTGGGGCGGAGTCCGGATAGAGGACCTTGTGGTAATCACCGACGGAGAGGCTAGGGTCCTGAGCAGTTCACCGAAAAACCTCATTCAACTGTAACCAGGGGGGTTCCTCATGATTTCCACGAATGATTTTAGAACCGGGCTTACCATCGAATGGGATGGCGGAGTCTGGACTGTCGTCGATTTTCAGCATGTCAAACCCGGAAAGGGCGCCGCGTTCGTTCGGGCGAAACTGAAGAACGTGATCACCGGCGCTGTGATCGAGAATACTTTCCGGGCGGGTGAGAAACTGCCGAAGGCACAGATAGAGTACAGGGAGATGCAGTTCCTGTATGAATCGGGCGGGCAGTATTTCCTGATGGATCAGAATACTTATGACCAGATATCCCTCAGCCAAGACGTATTGGCCGACGCCATCCAGTATCTCAAAGAGAACATGATCATAGGAGTTCAGTTCTACGAGGGCTCACCCATCGGTATCGAGCTACCGAACTTCGTGGAGCTGGAGATAGTGGAGACGGATCCCGGCCTTCGCGGCGATACGGCTTCAGGCGGAACCAAGCCTGCCAAGCTGGAGACAGGCGCCGTGGTGCAAGTGCCCCTGTTCGTGCAGACAGGCGACAAGATTAGGGTAGATACCCGCACCAACCAGTATCTGGAGCGCGTGTAAGCGCGCCGGGTGGGACGTGCAGGGCGCGTTTGGGGCGGATTGGTGTGGTGCAAAACAATCAGGTGTAGAATGTGGCGACCGCAAAGCGCGGTCGCTTCCTTATATGTCATCGAAGATTCGCCCCAAAAGACGGCACGTGCAGTTATCGCTCATATCTCGGAGCAAAGCTGATTTGATCAGCGCGAAAAACAAGAGCGTGCTTCAGCCCCTACTTCAATCTTGGACTTGTAAAACTTGGGTGTTTGAGGCGGCCGCGGCCTTGAAAGGTTGGCTTATTAGGAGCGTTGTCTGTACTTTTTTAGTGTATGCAGTGTAAGATGGCCCATATTGGGTGATTCCACGCTGGAATAATAAAAAGGCAGGCGATGCCATGGTTGAATGTGAGCTTTCGCTTTCGTCTTCAGGCAACGCGTTCAGAGCGTCTGCCTAATTCTCTTTTCAGACTATGCACACACAAGTTCTATCGCACTCATGCGAAAATCGGCATCCTCGTCCGGTCATATTCCTTGCGCCAGCCCATATTATTGAATAGCATGTCTCTGATTTGAAACCGGTCTTGGGGGGACATTTGTGAGGCGCATTGTTCGAGATCTTGTGGCGGAACAGATCTGTCCGGCTCTCCCCCCACGTGCCCGCGAGGCTGTTAAGGCTCTGCCTGATGAGGTCAGACAGAGCCTTACAGAGATAAGGCTGAGGCGTGGGCGTCCCGCCATGGGAGTGGTGCCTGAGGGCGACTTTTACCTCTCCTCAGACGGACAACCCTTGTGGCTGGACCGTGGCAGGGCGGCCTTTAGCTCGGAGATTCCCGCAAGCGCGGTCATGTGCAGTGAGGATGAGTGGGACGCTGCGATGCGGCTTGTAACAGAATGCTCCATATACGCCCTTGAGAGGGAGCTCGCCGCGGGCTACATCACTCTCCGCGGGGGGCACAGGGTGGGGCTCGTGGGCCGTGCTGTCCTAGAAGGGGGCCGAATTCGGACGCAGCGGGAGCTTTCGGCCATGAATTTCCGGATAGCAAGGCAGATCATTGGCGCAGCAGACAGTATCATGCCTTACATTGTTCGCCGCGTCGGAACGTTACAGCACCATCGGGTTTCAGTCTTCAGCACTCTCATCCTTTCCGGGCCCGGGTACGGCAAGACGACTCTGCTCCGGGATATTGCACGACAGCTTTCGTACGGTCAAGACGGAACGGGCCTCATGGTTGGCGTCGTGGACGAGCGTTCTGAGATCGCTGCATGCTCAGGCGGCATTCCTGGAAACGACTTGGGCCCAAGAGCGGACGTAATCGATAGCTGCCCGAAGGCCGAAGGAATGATGATCATGATAAGGTCGATGTCGCCCGATGTCATCGTTACTGACGAGATAGGCCATGCCGCTGACAGCGAGGCTATCGAAGAGGCGCGCAGGTGCGGCGTGGCTGTGATTGCCAGCGCCCACGCTTCCGACTGGGATGATGCGCAAAGGAGGCCCGCCCTACGCGACATTTTGGCTCGGGGCGCGTTTGAAAGAGGAATACTCCTCAGCAACAGGCTTGGAATTTGCACGTGTGAACGCATTGTCCACATGGCGACAGGGACAGATCTCTTGGATTCCCCGTTTCTTCTTTCGGCCCGGGCGGACGAAAGGGACGGAGGTGCATGCAGATGCGGGTTGCGCTGAAGATAGCCGGAGCGGCGCTTACCATAATCTCCAGCGGCCTTGCTGGACTGACTGTGGCCTGCTCGTACCGGACGCACGCGAGGGAGCTTGCCGGCTGGGTTACTGCCCTTGCTGTGCTGGAGACGGAGATATCATATGGCCTGACCAAACTGGGCCAAGCCATGCGCCACGCGGGACAGTCTGCTGGCGGAAGCCCCAAACGGGTCCTCGCCCGCGCGGCTGACCTTCTTGAGGATGGGGGTTACGGGTCGGCAGGTGATTGCATATCGAAGGCTTTGACCGAGGAAACGGCGTCATGCAGCTTTCTTTGGAGTGGCAAATGGCGCGAGGATCTGGAAGCCGTAGTAGTGCTCGGCGAGGCGTTGGGCGCCTCCGACTCCGCTGATCAGGCCCGACACATCTCCCTTGCCTCTCGCCGACTAGAGAGGCGAAGACAGCTCGCAGAAGAAGCTGCCACAGTCAATTACCGTCTATGGTCGGCAATGGGGTTCCTTATAGGCGGCATGGTGGCCATAGCCTTGATCTGACGAACCTTGCGCGCAATGAAAAGGAGGGCCTAACAGTGGGGCTCGACTTGGTCCTGAGGATAGCAGGCGTAGGCATTCTCGCCTCGGTGCTGTGCACGATCCTGAAGCAACAGGATAAAGAGGAATACTCGTTGCTGGTAGCCACGGCTGGGCTCGTGGTGGTCTTCGTCATGCTCTTGGATTATATAGAGGAACTGCTTTCAAGCGTGCGCACTGTATTCAGACTATGGTAAGGGGCGGACTGCGACGTGGAGATATTTCAGGTTGTGGGCATGGCGATCTTGGGAGCGGTCCTCCTTGC
>DUWJ01000452.1 GCA_012842765.1 Bacillota bacterium
AGGCAGTGCCGACAATGGGGTGTCCGTGTTGCGACACGCTTGGAATGAGGTTGAGGTGGACGGAAGGATTCTATCGATCGATGCAACATGGGACGCCGGCTGCATAGAGAGGGGAGTCTTTGTGAGGCGGCTGAGTGGGGCTCTATTCGACCCGTCCCCTGAACTCCTAGCTTTCAGTCATTTCGTTGGGATCTAGCGGTGCGAAAGTAGTGCTTGGCCTAAGAACTGTAGGGGGCGTTTCTCGGGTTAGGCTGGGGCACACGGAAAAGTGTGATCGTTTCGTGTTCTTGATCATATCTATAACGCCTGGGAACCAAAAGTCCTCACGGAATTCAGGTATTGAATCTCGATTGACGGCTCAAATTGCAACAAAAAGAGATGTTGGCAGATCTGACATCGAAGAGGGTGGCAGAAATGGCAAAACGTTACGAAATTTATGGGAAGGAATTCCATAAGATGAGGAAGAAATATTATGACAAGATACGCCTGGTCAAAGTCCGCCCGCGGACTGACCGGGCGTTGGTCCTGAAAGGGACCTTCGAGAATCCCTGTTGAACTCCGACAACGCAAGTGATGATTCGGAGGCAGCTATGGAAAGGCAGTAGTATGCGCCGATTAATTTCAATATTAACAATAATGTTTCTATAGCATGGGCTCTATGGGAGGGTTTGATATGACGGGCAACAAGGCTACAGGGATCGTTCTGGCGTTGATCTGCATCGCGCTAGCGTGCTTTCCGGAAACAGCTTGCGGAGCGCCGACGCCTTGGCGGTTGGATTCGTGGGGAGGGTGGGAACCGCTGGAGCCAGTGAACCCCTATGCCACCATACAGGGAGCAAATCCCGTGTCGGGGTCGGAGAATGCGGGTTCATCTGCTGTTCAGATAACGGCCAGGGCTGAGCTGGCCTTCGATGTGAGCAAAGCCGAACTGACTGCAGATTTTGTGCCCGTATCGAAGAACATCATCGAAAGCGATTCCAGGCTTTTCGTTGCCCCTCTCGGGCGGCGTCTGGAATGGAAGATCGTTCTTACAGTGAGGAACCCGAACGACATCCCGATGCATGGCGCGAAGGTGCAGGGGAGCTTCGGGCCGGCTTTCAGGGCGACGCTTTCCGGGAGATCCAAGGGGGATGCGCGGATAACGGGGGATGATCCCAAGGGCATGCTGCCTATGGACGCAAGCTTTTTGTGGGATGTTGGGGATCTGGGGCCCAATGAGGCTGCTCGGGCTGAGATCTCGGTGGCAACCAGGCGGGACAGCTCAGGTCGGCAGGAGTTTACACAGGAAAGTGTATATCCGATCGACACAGGGTTCAAGCTCACTTACTCCCTGCTCGGGAAGGCCCAAGTGAGGAACACATCTCCGTGTTCGGTGATTGCGAGGGTCAACCCCGAGGCCCTGAGGCCGGATGGCGGCGCATATGATGTCGCGCAGAAGCCAATCGAACAGGACTGGCCGTTCCCGGAGAGGCCTTTCCCGGAAAGGCCCGTGCTGGTGAGGCCGGGGACGGAGTTGCCTGCTGCAACGGAGCCGTCATCTGTACAAAATGGAAAGGCGACGATAACGAGGAAGGCACCTGAACTGACTGCTGAGCAAATCGCCCAACTCGAAGAAAGCGGCGATGTGATCCATGAAGACCCCAATGGCCGGTTTTCTGTGACGGCGGTCGGCAAGACCGGCAACATCAGCGATGATGGAGGCAGATTTGTGGTTCCGCCGAGCGAGTACGCCGAGTGGGAAGTCGATCTTGCAATTAGGAACCCCTCCCTTCTGATACCGTGGCTTAAGTGGGAAGCCACACTGGATTTCGGTCCTGAACTCAAAGTCGAACTAGTGTCGTGCAGTTCAAACAGCTTGGTTGGCATTAGCCAACATCCGGTAACTGGCAAGACAAGAGTCGCGTGGAACAGCAATTCGCCTCTACTTATACAGGATAACGCCAAGGCAAAGCTCAAGGTAGCGACAAGAAAACCTGATTACTATGGGACGCCGGGTCAGTATGTGTTTGCCGACAACATTGAGTTGAGGTATTTCCGTGTGTCGCGTTGGTATTCTGTCGGATTGGACCACATAGACGTGAACGTCGAGGCTGCGCCGCCAAGCGCATCGGTCTCACTTTCGGCAACGCGCCTAGATTGGCGGGTTCGCAAGCCGGGGACATATGCTGCGGAGGCTACGACGGTTACTGCGTCAGGCATTGGAACTCTCTCCATGCAATTCACCAAGTTCGCGGATCTATCGAGGTCGGATGGGGTTCCGGGGACCATTGCGACATTCTACGGGTTTGGCGATAGTCTGGCGGCTGTGGAAGCGGCAGGTTGGGTATCAGCGGCAGAACTGAACAACACGACTCGCGATATTGACCTATCTGAGCCTGTGCCGGTTTTGATGTGGTCAAAGATAAGTGTGGGCGAAGAAGTTTCGTCCGCTGAGTATGAAAACAAAGGGGTGATAACTTTCATAGTCAGCAACTCTCAGGTAGGGGAGGGGAACTAGAAGCCCTGAACCTCGATGGGCTCGAGCCCATAAGCATAGACCAGATTAAGGAGGAAGACATCTATGAAAAAGCTACTCGTTTGTTTTGCGGTCCTCGCGCTTCTGCTCGTGCCGGCCATGGCCAATGCTGCGTTGCCAGGTGAGCCACAGCCCGTTAGTGCTGTGGAAGTCGAGCACTGGGAGCTCGCAGCCGATGGCGTCACATGGGACCACAAGGAGCCAGGTAACGGACTGGCACGTTGCTGGAGAAGTGGCGGCGATCAGGGCGAGTGCAACAAGACGAGCTGGGTAATCAACATTACCCACCACGCTGCTATGGCCCAGTGGTCTGAGTGGAGCATCGGCGGAACTCGTTGGGACTGGCGCATACTCAAGCCTGGAACCTATGCAGCTGACTGCATCGAGTTCAAACTGCAGAGCAACAACTCCGTTCTCATTGACTACGAGGACTTCGCGGATCTCCTTCGCACAACAGAAGGTGGCGTAAAGCAGACCATCGATACCTACTACAGCTTCGGAGAGTCGATCGGTCAGGCCGAGTCCAACGGCTGGGTCCGTGCAGCGGACCTGAATGAGCACGATGACATCATCCCCGACAGCGCGGTGTTGCACGTAAACTATGTCACCAAGCTCTTCAACAAGATCGTGGTCGAGAACTGCAACAGCTCAGGCGAGTACGAGGACACCGCGGTAATTACCCTCACACTACTTAACCAGCAGCCTTGGGTGGATCCTGCAGGCGGCTGGGGCGACTAGTCGTTGCCCACACAGTAAGCAGCTAGGCTGGTAAGAAGACGAAACAGACTAGCAGCTACCAGTGGAGCAACTATGCCAAAGGGGGTGGCCTTTCTGGCCACCCCGTTCCACCAGAAAGGAGAGAACGCGCGATGTGCCTACGAGTGAAGCATCTTCGATGTAGGAAGCAAAGACACATTCTGGCGCTGGTCGTCTTGGCCTCCGTGATATTGGCGAATACTGGCCGTGTTGACGCTCAAATAACTTTGAATTTCACTCCAATGCTGACTGAGCTTACAGCAGTCCCTGGGTCGGTAAACAGATTTGAAGTTGTTATGCTAAACGACTCCAAAGTCGGAGAGGCAGACTTCCTTATATACACCGCGGATGTGGAGCAGAAGCCCAATGGGGAATACCGTCTGCTTCCGGCCGGCGAGTCGCCTTACTCATGTGCCGACTGGATCAAGCTTTCGGCTAACCGAGCGACGATAGGTGCTGGCGAAGTCTTTGCAGTCACCGCCACACTTACAGTGCCTCGCGGGGTTTCGGGAGGAAGATATGGGGCGATTGTGTTCGAGATGGTGCCTGAGGCATGGAAGGACAGGACTGCGTTTGCTTCAACAGCTTTCGTCCAAAGATTTGTTTCCATTGTTGAGGTGACGGTTCCAGCCCGACAGCTGCAGAGGCGGCTGGACGTAACGGGCTTTACCGCTTTGGCTGTAGCGGGCAATCCATCGTATGTGAGCAAGTACGGCCCTGACGCGATCATTCTATCGGCTCAAGTCGAGAACCCTGGCACGGTTCATGTGTTTGCCCGTGGATCTTTGATACTACGCGATGTCACGGGAAAACGGCTGAGGGAGATCCCTCTTGGCGGAGGGAGAGGGATCGTGCTGCCGGGAGCTTCGATCAGCATAAGCTCAGTCTTGCCCAGTGGCCTTGCTCCAGGAGACTACATAGCCGATGTCTCGATCAAATACGGGGACATGAGGCCCGCGACTGCCAAGGTTCCCTTCAGCGTTGGAGAAAGCGGAACAGAAGTTGCCAAGACTGAGACAGCGGCTGTGATCACTCCCTTTTCGGTGGATCCTGAGGATCTCGATCTCAGCTACCCTGCCGGAGCCACTGCGGCGAGGGCGTTGATTATTGAGAACCGCTCCGACCAGACCATTCGGGTTGAGGGCCGAGCCATGCCGTTGGCATTCGATGAGGAAGGCGAGCTCATACTGGACGACGTTCCTCCATCTGCGTCAAGCTGCGCGGACTGGATCGAGCTTAGACCCGATGTCATCGAGATTAAGCCCAGGGCGCGTCAGGTAGTACGGATGATGATCTCGATTCCCAGAGACGCTGCGGGGGGGAAATATGCAAACGTGGTGTTCTCGGGAACACCTGTATCTAGCGATGGGTCAACCATGGTGGGGTCAGGGGAAAGCGGTACCGTGGTCTTTCTGAGAGTCGGCAAAGATTTTGAGACAGTTGGCGAGTTATCCCCAATCACGATGATAGATGGAGGCCCATCTGTGGGCATCGTATTCGGAACAGTCTTCAAGAATACTGGAACAATCCACGTGACTCCAAGGGCATCAATGACCATAAAGAAGCGCGTGATGCCGGAGAGCGTCCCCGGTATTGAGTATGTGGGCCCGGGTTCACTTGTTGAGGTGAATTCTATAGACCTCGGAGCGGAAGAGAATGTGGTTTTGCCGGGGGGATTGCGGGCTTTCGATGTCGCCCTTTCAGGTCGCCTGGAGCCAGGGGATTATGTAGTGGAGTTCCTCGTAAGCTACGGGGGCAAGGCTCCGCTGTACGTGTCCCGCGAATTCACAGTCGAATAGAGCAGCGCCCGCCTGAGGCGGCCTGCATTTTCGGATAGTTGAGGAGGGAACCACATGATAGATGAAAAGAGGCTGCCAGCAGCGCGGGTCGGCACGGCTTTCGCGGTTGCCGCCATGCTCATCGTAGTGACGTTGGTCTTTCCCATGGCGCTGCGGGCTGAGGAGATACTGGTGACTAACGTCTTCGACAGTGAAGACATAATAAGCGTGCTCCGGGATATCTCTGCACAGACCGGAGTGAATATTCTTGCAGAGCCGTCAGTGCAGGGCTGGGTCACGCTGGAGCTTTTCGATGTGCCCCTTGAGAAGGCCTTAGAGATGATAGTCGCGCCATTCGGATATGCCTTTGTGAAAGTGGGCGACTACTACATAGTCGGAATGCCGGATACGAAGAACCCCGCATTCCCGCTCTTTACAACCACTGAAGTTGTGAAGCTGAGGTATGTGAAGGCCGATGCGGCTGCAAAGCTCCTTTCCGACTTCTTCACACCAAATGTGAAGGTGAGTCCTGTGGATAACGTGATAGCTATCACCGGTACTCAGGCTGTGATCGACAGAGTCAAAGCCGATATTGCGAAGATAGACAAGCCCTCGCCCCAGGTGCTCATGGAGGCTTTGATTGTAGAGATCACAGCAGATGCAGGCGAGGGGCTGAGGTCAGATTGGAGATATGAGGGATCTGGGGCAGAACCCGATCCGAGCGTGCCGGCATCGGGATTCGTCGATTTCGTGTCTGGGATATGGGGCGGTAAGCTGAACCTAGCAGGCGGAATCCACAGCGTAGTGGCGGCCATGAAGTTCCTAGTGGATTCGGGGAAGGCGGAGATCCATGCCACCCCGCAGCTGCTTGCCTTGGATGGAGAGACCGCTGAGATATTCCTGGGCAAAGAGAAATACTTCACTGTCTCAACCTCCAGCACCGAAACGACTACTACGACCAGGCTCGAGTCGGTGAAGACGGGTATATCCATGAAGTTTTCGCCGAGGGTCACAGACAAGGGCGAGATCATAATGAGGATCGAGCCGGAAGTGTCCGACGCCGTTGAGACTGCCAACAGCATGCCGACGGTCAATCGCCGGAAGGTTTCGACTACCGTCATGGTGCGCGACGGCGAGACCCTCGTCATCGGCGGACTGAAGCTGAAATCAGATTATGAGAGCAAGTCCAAGTTCCCGGTCCTTGGCGACCTCCCTGTGCTTGGACTCTTATTTACCAACACAAAGAAGGCAAGTGTGGACACGGAGACGGTGATATTCATAACCCCTAAGATCATCTATCCGGAATACTAAGGAGCGGGCGAGGTGAAAGGCATGATTTGGCATCTTGTGAAAGGGCAGCGGAGTGCTTCCGTGGCAGCCCTCTGCATTCTATGGCTCTTGGTGATTGCTGCGCCGACCATGGCTTATGATGCCCTATATCCGCCTAATGCGCGGCTGATGGGGATGGGATGGACCTGGGTGGGAGTCGCAGATAGTCCTGATGCAGCCTGCTCCAATCCTGCAGCTTTCGGATTCAATGAAGACGAGGCCTCAATTGCGCTGGGGGCTGGCTTTGTGGGCAATGTGAAAGACTGTGATCTGCTCTATGCGGGCATATGCGACAAAGACCGCGGCTTGGGCGCAGGCGGACTGGCGTTTGTCTATCAGAAAACAGCCGATGAGGGAGCGTCGGATGGGCTGAGATATGCCACGTATCGTCTGGGCAAAAAAGTCGCTGACTACTTGTCGCTGGGCGCAGGCGTTGGCTACCTCAAGATCGGCGGCGAGCCGCAAAACTTTCTGGCCACCGACATTGGCGTGATGCTCAAAGCCGGCGCCCTATATGTTGGCATCCAGGCATCGGGCATCACAAAGAGCACGTTCGGGCAGGATGAGCCAATGAAGACTGAATTCTCTCCGGAATTTGCCATAGGGCTATCTTTGAGGCCATCCGAGTCATTTGTCATGGGCGTCGACGTCCATGGACTCAAAAAGGGAGACAACGGATTTGCGCCATGGTACTCGTGCGGCGCCGAACTGTGGCTGGCCGATAGGCTCGCTCTGCGATGTGGCGCGATTGCTGTGGAGGAGGATGGCGAAAAGGCAATATCATGTTCGGGCGGGGTTGGACTCAAAGTCAAGCAGGGCGAGATTGGTTATGCCATCATACGGAGCAAAGATGGTTCAAATGCCCATGCTGTTATGGCCACCGCATCGTTTTGACTGGCAAGCCGCTTGTAGAAAGGGGATAAGACACGCAGCGACAGCAGTGCCATCATCCTTTGTCCCCTACGGCTG
>DUWJ01000432.1 GCA_012842765.1 Bacillota bacterium
AGATCGGATATCACAGATGGATAGCGCGCCCCCTAGCTTCAGGAACCCGTTTTAAGCATTCCCCAAAAGCTTCGGACAGGCACACACAAAAATCACCAGCCCTAGGTTGAGGCGTTAACCCTACCCGCAGGCATACCTATTCAGTTGTGTCAATAGCTCAGCCAAATCTTATGGCTTTACCCAAAACCATTGTATCACAGGGCAGCTCGCGCCGCCAAGAAGAATTCCTTTTCGTCTGACAGCAGAATGCCTGCTCCGTTTGAAGCTACCGATGCTCGCAGGGGCCAAATGCTAACCCCAGCTGCCGTTCTATGTAGTCGGCAATCAACTTGAGTATATCTTCGAGCCCCGGCTGGATTTCCCTGTCATCTATCTTCTTGTATACATGTCCCGAATTCTTGATACTGATCAGCATCACATCGGCTCCCACAACCATGGCCTGTTCGTACATACATTGCGCCTGCCCATAGGGGACAAGGCTATCCTCCTCGGAATGCAAAAGGAGAATTGGGGGACTTGCGCTGGAGACATACGCTGCTGGACTCGCTGCACTATACAGATACGAGTCGTTCTGGAAGGGTTGACCCACAAGCTCTGCAACCAGAATTTCGCGGATAGGCGTGCGATGCTGTTCGATACGCAAATCTGTCGGACCGCACCACGATACAACAGCACGCACCCTGCCGGAATACGTGCATAGCTCGGGATCGCCTCCGAGACTATCGTCCGGCGCCAACGCCGCCATGAGCGCAAGGTGTCCGCCGGCCGATACGCCCATGAGAGCTATCCTCTCGGAATCGATCCCGAGTTGATCGGCGTTTTTCTTGAGATAGCGCACGGTGTCTCTTACGTCCTCAACAGGGGCAGGGAATTTGGTGTAGGTGTTTGCAAGACGGTAATCGGTGCTTACGAAGACGAAACCCTTGCTGCAGAGCGCTTCCAACATGGGCCAGGCAAGCCGGAGTCCGCTCCGTTTGTCCCCGACCATCCAGGCGCCGCCGTGGACATATACCACCACCGGCGCCATGTGAGGGCTGGCCGATATCTCGCTGCTTCTGTAGATGTCGAACCCCAATGACATTTCGCCAATCTCTTTGTAGATGATCTCTTCGCAGACCAATACTGGCTCCATTACCCGCGATGCCATGTCCCCCTCCATCCATGGCACATACTCGAAGAACGACATCGGAATTGTAAGGGCGATAACTACCAGCATGAGCAGACCGGGACAGAGGAGCCTGGCTTTGAACACTATGCCTTTCATCCCTCTCGATCGCGGCGTGCAATTGAACAGCTTCGCCGCCACGGCCATCAGCAGCCCCCGCGAGAACAATGCCGCCCGCCACGTTATTTGACGCCGATATCAGATCTATTCATTGACATGTTCGTGTTATCACTCGGCAGATAGCGGGCGGGTCAGAGATAAAGCGGTTGAAGAGAGGGGCTAATGCACCAGAGCCAAAGGTTGTGCAGTATAGTCAAAACATGCAATGAGCAGGTGAATTCCATGATCCCGAGCGATCGGATTCTGCCCGAATGGCCCCGAGATATATGAAGATGCATGGAAGAAAGGAGTAGGGCACTAGGTCAGTGAAGGAGATGTTCTGCTTTCGCGTGGCCGTTAATGCGCCGTATTCATCGTAGACGCGATCATCAGAAAGTTCGGCGGGAATCTTCGCAACACAGGGCTGCTCTTAAACCTTCCCAACAGGGCGTGCCTGTTATGGCAGACCGCAGCAAGATCTGTCACGCGCCGCGGTCCTCTCCTTAATCAAGGGCATGACAAGGCCCATGTTCGAGAAGAACCTGGATTCCATCTCGCAGTCTGAGATGGTTAGCGCCTAAGCTTGGAAGAAGTATCTTGCCCGGATCAAACAACCAAGGTCTGAGCTGCAGATATATGCTGCATCTATAGGCAATGGCGGTGAGTGTTTGCAATGGCTATTCCCTTGCCCGCCTTGCACACCCACCGCCTAACATAGCCGCGATACTCACCAAATCCTAGCGGCTGAAGCCCTTACGCCGGATGGCGAGCGCGATTCAACAGTCGCGCAAAGAGCGCTGAAATGCTCGGCTGCCCTTTGAGGCCCGGACAACAAGTGTGTGGCGATG
>DUWJ01000080.1 GCA_012842765.1 Bacillota bacterium
AGCGTTGGGTGGCAGAAGAGTCGAGTTTGAACCGGAATGTGCGTGGGAATACGCGATCTGGGTCGAAGGATGGAACCAAAGGGTCTTCATGCCCGAGGGTGGCGATGTTGGTGGCGTCACTGCCACCGTTGACACCATAGGCAATCTGGTTTCGATTTCGGTTCCTAAATCCATTATAGGCCAGCCAGAGCCCGGTTGGGGCTACCAAGTGTTCGTGCTTGGGCAGGAAGGTTATCCATCTGAGGGCAATCTGCGTGTCCGCGAGGTGATGGAACAGGCCGCAGAGTGGCGTTTCGGTGGAGGCGACAACAGCGTGTACGACCCGAACGTTATCGATATGCTTGTTCCCACAGGACGTACTCAAGAGGAGATACTTTCCGCCTATGATGTTTCCGCCAAGAAGCTCGCAGTGGTACCAATGATATACCCTGACTGGGAATACTAGCTATAGGGGGCCGCGTGGCGGCCCCCTGTGTATTTGCGCTCGAGGCAAATGCCGACAGATTTCTGATATCAACCGAAAGGACGGGTTGCACAGTGTCAGAGAGAGTATCTTTTTGGTCTGCAATTATCGTGGTCTTGGCATTAGCGTCTCCCGCTTTTGCGGCGGAGAGGATTCCTGTTGCATTTTCATTCACTCCTCCGATGGCAGCAAACACAGTGGCGGTGGCGGGCACATTCAATGATTGGAACCCTACCGCAAATCTCATGACAGGCCCCGACGAATATGGAATTTGGACCGCCGTAATCCATCTACAGCCTGGACGTTACGAGTACAAGTTTGTAGTTGATGGTAAGACGTGGCATCATGATCCCAATGCGGTGGAGCAGGTTGCGGACCCATACGGCGGCAAGAACTCCGTAGTCTACGTCGGAGTCGTTCCCGTGGCCGAATCTTCCATTGCTTTTGACGGGTGGTTCGAGTCGAAGCTGGCGAAGGAGGCAGGAGAGCCTCTTTCGCTCTCAGGCGACGCTTACCTCAAGTTCAGCGGAGAACTCCGCCCGTGCCTTGAAACCTATACTGAGCTCCATGCGTGGAAGTCCCTCTCCCTAGGAGGCGACGCAGGTTGGCATTTGATGCCCCCCATTGACGGTCTTGAAGTGAACCAGTCTGTGGCCACTTTCCGCCTCTCCGACGGGATTGCGGCCAAGCTTTTCTACAGAGGGCATGCAGGAAACACTAAGGATCCTCTCACCCTTATAGCTTCAGAAGGGTCAGACAACAGGATATGGGACCGTCGTGCAGCCGAGATTCTCTGTTCTAAGGGGATTGTTGACGGAAGGATAGGCGCCGCAACCCTTGCCGGCAACAAGACGTTGGTTTATGGGGAGATGGAAGCCGGCCTGACGGACAGAATCACATTGGGAGGAGTGGCTACATATGAGAGATGGGCCACGAGTGCTAGGAAGGATGGGGAAGACCACAGGGCCAACATCGGAGCTTACGCAGTTGCAAAGCCCACAGAAGCCTTGACCGTTCGCGGTCAGTTGCTCCAGACCCACGGCACTAAGATAGTATCAGATAGCACAGTCCCTGTGGAAGTCGAGTTCGTCTACCCGGCAGAACGCGAATCGTCAGGAGCTGACGTGATCTACATAGTCGGTTCATTTAATAACTGGAGTACGGAAGATGGCTTGCCCCTTGCCAAAGATGCTGATGGCAATTGGAGGGGCTCAATCGAACTACTCGAAGGGGAATACGAGTACAAGTTCTGGTACCCTGACCCTGACAACGATCCGAATTGGGGCCACTGGATGGGACAGGGGACCGGCGGGGACAATCTGGTAAGGCATGTCGGAGGGGACGGCCCGTCCTTTCAGGATTTCTACTTTGTGGAGCCTGCCGAGCATCAAGTATACATCCGGGGATCCTGGGATTGGAGCAAGGACCATGAGCTCGTGAGGGACCCTCTTACAGGCTACTGGAAACATACCATGAGGCTCGATCCCGGGAGATACGAGTACGTTTTCCACTATAACGATGGAAGCCAGGACCACTGGTTCGGACAGGGCGCCGACAACGTGCGCTTTGTGGCCGGAGCAGGCGGGCGTGAGGCAGACTATTCTGCGCTTGCTTATTTTGCGGAAGCAAGCTACCAGGCGGACAGATATGGCGTTACTTTGGGCCTTAAGGGTGCACAAGATGGCGTTGTAGCACCCTACGGGCATGTAGGCGCAGACTACAGAACCGTGTATGGAAAGGCCTGGGCACAGGCGGCAGAGAAGATAAAATTGACACTGGATACTTCATACTCCACAGATGCCGCGGGAACCAAGGATTCGGCGACTTTGACGGTCAGGCCCGGCTTGGAGATTCTAGAGCCGGCTCAACATGTGGCCTTCCTGAAGGGATCATACGAATACAGGAAAGGGAAGAGCGCTGGCGGTGTCGCGTCGCTTTCCACTAGGATAGGTTCTGCGGGTCTTGCAGCAGAATTCGCCCATGCCCCTCTGGGACCCAGCAGCCTCAAGTTGAGCGTAGCCAATGATTTCCCATACGACTTATCAGCGAAAGCGGAGTACTGGAAGAAGCTGAAGACAGACGATTACAGCCTGACCATAGAAGCGACCAAGAAGATCGATTGGTGTGACGGAACCACTATAGGTGTATCTTGCGCCTTGCCAGGCAGGAAATTGGGGGCCAAGTTGAGTGTAGACTTCTAGGTTAGCGCATCTAAGATAGTGGCAGGAAGGGTCCGTGCCCCATAAAGGCGCGGACCTTTGCGTTGTCCGCTCATGGGCGGTGTCCCACTGCACGGCCGAAGCTTGTGCCAAACAAAGAACATTGAACATTAGGTGCAAGACTCTCGATGTCAGTGGCTGTTTTGAGGCTGTGCCGTGCGCTTTGCTTGCCAACCAGACGTGGGACGCGCTATGGAGGCGGTTGTAAGCGCGAGGCCCTAATGTGTAGAATAGAGACAGGCTTACCGAAGGGAGATAATATAATGGCCCGCTTCGGCATTCATCTTTCTATTTCCGGCGGTCTGACCAATGCAACTTCGAGGGCAGTGGAGCTGGGTTGCGATTGCTTCCAGATCTTCAGCCGCAATCCTCGTACTTTGAAGGCGAAACCTCTCGATCCCGGCGAGGCCAACTCATTTCGCGCGGCTGTTGTCGAGGCCGGACTGAAGCCGGTCGTGATTCACGCCAACTACTTGATCAACGTGGCAAGTCCGAAGGATGAAACGTATGAAAAATCTGTCTCAGCCCTCACCGATGAGCTGCGCAGGGCGGAGATTTTGGGCGCTGATTGCCTTGTCCTCCATCCCGGCAATCACCTGGGTTCTGGAGTGGAGGCGGGGTCTCGGCGAATCGCATCGGCTATCGATCGCGCCTACGAAGATTCAGGCGCGTTGGTCCCTATCTGTCTTGAGAACATGGCGGGCGCCGGCACTGAGATAGGCGTCTCCTTTAGCGAGCTCCGTTCCATTATCGACATTTCGGAGAGGGGCCCATTTCTCAGGATCTGCCTGGACACCTGCCATGCTTACGGGGGAGGATACAATGTCGCAACTGAGCGGGGGCTTGACGCAACCTTAGGCGAGCTGGACTCCGCTGTTGGATTGGATAGGGTGATGATTGTCCACGCAAATGATTCCAAGGGTCAGTTGGGATCTGGCAAGGATAGGCACGATCACATAGGAGAGGGGTCCATCGGGCTGGCTGGGTTTCGCGCCATCCTTGCGCGTCCGGAGCTTCGAAGGCTCCCATTCGTGCTCGAAACGCCTGTTGATGCTCCTGAGGACCAGGTTCGGGACTTAGCTGCTCTAAAGGCGTGTGCTGCGGGGGAAGAGCGTTGAAGAGTGGAGCACTTGTCGGGGCGGTCTCAAACTACATCGCTTCGGAGGCCGCGGAAAGTCTGAGGCAAGCCATAGCGGAGGCCGGCGGAACCGAAGTCTTTGCGGTGGGGCGTTGTGACCGCGATTTTATCGTCACTGAGATATCTGTGTTGGCGCGCGGAAACCTGACTGCAGCGCCTGTCGTTGACGCAACTCTCATGCACGGGCAAGTAGTGATACACAATCATCCGTCTGGGAAGCTCTTGCCGTCCGAAGCTGATTTGGACGTTGCCGCAAGACTGGCCGCCCGGGGCGTAGGCTTCTGGATTGTAAACAACGACGTCTCCCAGATACGCTCGGTTACTGATCCTCTGGCGAATCAGGCGGGCTCGATCGTGATTGACCCCGCCGATATCAGGCACATCTTCTCGCTAGACGGCCCGTTGTCGGCTGCGTTTGAGGATTACGAGGTGCGCCAAGGCCAGATAGACATGGCGCTCGCGGTTTCGTCAGCATTCTCCGACTCCGCCTGCCTTGTTGTCGAAGCCGGTACTGGAACCGGCAAGTCGTTGGCATACCTCGTTCCCGCATTTCTTTGGGCGAAGCGGAATAACGCCCGCGTCGTTGTATCTACGAATACGATCAACCTTCAAGAGCAATTGATACAGAAGGATATACCTGCGCTTGAGGCGACTATCGGAGAGCCTCTCCCGGCTGCGCTCGTGAAGGGACGCGGCAACTACTTGTGCATGAGAAAGCTCAATCGCGTGCTGGAGGACGAAGAGTCTTCGATCGAACCTGAATACCGCGACGGATTTGCCCAGGTTCTCCAATGGGCGATGGAGACGGAGACTGGGGATAGATCGGATATGCCATTCGAGCCTGACTCCGAGGTGTGGGGCATGGTATGTTCTGAAGGTGATATGTGCCTTCGAACGAAGTGCCCAAACTACGGCCAATGCTGTTTCCACAGGGCAAGGCAGGCAATGGAAAAAGCGGAGGTGTTGGTGGTAAATCACCATATCCTCTTTGCAGACGCGTTTATCAGAAGCCAGATGGGTCCCGAAGCTGATCGGGCGGTTCTGCCCCGTTACAACGTGGTGATCGTCGATGAAGCCCACAATGCTGCGGACGTCGCCACACAGCATTTCGGCAGGCAGGTATCGCGGGTTTCCCTTGTGCGCCTTACCAACAGCATATATCGTCGTGAACGCGCTGCAGCGCAGTCTGCTGGCACGGCCTCCACAGGTGATTACGGCGCGCTTGTGAGGCTTCGTTCGAGCCTGTATTCTTCATGGCCCGGGGAGTCAGGCCGTGCGCGAGCCGAGGCTTGCCTCGACTTGATCCACATCGACGCAATTCCCGCTGTCATTCGAGTTCGAGAGGCGGGGGAGGCTTTCTTCGATGAAGTCCGCCGGATGCTCATGGATGTGCCGGGGGACGGCGTTGAGCGGACACTTCGGATCACCGGGGATGTGAAGCAACGCGAGGATTGGGATGCCAGAATCTTTCCTGCCCATGAACGTTTTGCCGCAGCTTTGGAGGGGCTTGCAGACTGCCTTGAGAGGCTCTCTGTGCTTCTTAGGGGTGATGATGACGAGGCATTGCTGGAAAGTGCTAAGCGGTTGACGTTTGAGGCCGAGTCAGGATCTGGGGTGGCTGCCGATGAAGATGGAGTTGACCTGGGTCCGGGTTTTGATGAGGCTGACTTCCCTGACATTGTGGAGCTTGCAGCCTACGCCGGCCGGGCTAGGGAGTTTGCCTCCTCGCTCCGGTTTGCGGTTACGGCTGACGCGCCGGGCCATGTCTTCTGGGCGGAGGCTTCCGGCGCAGGCCCGCGATCGAATGTGCGGGTGGTGGCTGCGCCGATTGAAGCGGGGAAAGCCATTGCCGAGCACGTGTTGAGTATGCAGGAGTCCGTGGTCTTCACTTCTGCGACTTTGGCCGTGGGAACCAGCTTCGACTACATCATTCACGACCTAGGCCTCGATCTTTTGGATGGTGACCGCGTCCGACAGATGGCGATCGCGGCGCCGTTTGATTACGGGCGGCAAGCCCTTCTGGCCGTGGTGGATGATATTCCTAACCCTGACTCGCACGGATGGGAGGCGGCTGTTGCTGAGGCCGTTGCGTCCATCTTGGATGCGTCTGATGGTCGGGCATTCGTCCTGTTCACTTCGTACAAGCTACTAAGTGAAGTGGCGCGGGCGGTGGAGCCACGCCTTGCCCAGCGTAACATCGCGCTTCTTCGTCAGGGAAACGCGCCGAGGCACGCGCTCTTGGCCGAGTTTAGGCGGGACGTTCGTTCTGTGCTCTTTGGCACCGATAGTTTCTGGGAAGGTGTGGATGTCCCGGGCGAAGCGCTCTCGTGCGTCGTCATGCCTAGGCTGCCATTCGCCGTTCCCACGGCGCCAGTGGTGGAGGCGAGGATAGAGCATATTGCCGAGTCAGGCGGAAACCCATTTAGTCAGTACACACTTCCCGCTGCAGTTCTCAAGTTCAAGCAGGGATTTGGGAGGCTAGTGCGTTCGTCGAGCGACCGCGGAGCTGTTGTCGTTCTCGATTCACGAATTGTCCGACGCCACTACGGCCGGAAGTTCATTGACGCGTTGCCAGGCTGTGCGAAATACGTTGGCGGCTTTGAAGATGTTGGTGAGCGGCTTTATGAATGGCTCATCAATCCCTCACCTTGAGGAGATAGACCGCAGTCAGCTTAGAACTCGATTTTCGCGACCATGGCAGTCTCTTCCCCCATGCCCTCCGAGGCCTCGCCGCGTCATGATCTCGCGGCACTCTACATTATCTCATATTCTATACCCCGTCCCTTTGCATATGTATTAGTGGCAACAATCGCGAGAAGGGTGATTTCAGTGGTGTTCTTCCGTATATTGAGCAAATGGCGGACGTTCCTTGACGTGGCATGTGTGGCTTTTGTTTTATCTTTCGTTCTAACCCTATTTGGAAACGCCACTGCCGAGGTGGGTATGGGTGTGATCTCTGCGGTGAGCACAGGCGGCAGACTCGTTCCCATATACTCCGTTGCTCGCGACGACAAGACCGTATCGGTAACGGTCGATGCTACATGGGGCGACGACAAGACACTGGCTCTCCTTGACCTCTTCGATAAGCACGAGATCAAGGTCACATTCTTCCTGGCAGGCAACTGGATAAAGTCTTATCCGGAAAAGGTCAAGGCTATAGCCGCGCGTGGCCACGAGGTGGGTAATCACTCCTGGACCCATCCACACATGGGTGGACTGTCATCTGCACAAATCAGGGAAGAACTGGAACGCACCCAATCTGCTCTGTGCGACCTGACTGGGGTGAGGCCTACCGTGTTTCGTCCCCCCTTCGGCGAATACACGAACTCCGTAATAACCATCGCCGAAGAATGCGGATGCAAGACGATTCAATGGAGTATCGATTCTCTAGATTGGAAAGACCTGACTGCAGACCAGATTTATGATCGGGTAATGAAACGGGTGGGGCCTGGATCGATAATCCTCTTTCACAATGCCGGGAAACACACGCCGGAGGCGCTCGACAGGATAATCCGGGATCTCAAGGCCCAAGGATACGCGGTGGTTCCCGTATCGGAGCTCATCTACTCAAGCGACTACTACATAGATCGAAACACCGGGGAACAAAGGCCGGTCAAGGTGAGAACCCGCGCAGAGCCGAGTTTACCCCAGCAAAGCCCACCGACATCTGATTCGTCATCGGGGTTGCGTCGGTAGAGGAAGTGGCGGGCAATGAACGACGAAAGCCTGTAGGAATCGATGATGCGAGCGGAGAGCGCCCAATCCAAATAGAGGGTGGGAGGAACGGCGACATGATTTTCATCACCATTAGGCGACGGACGCTTATCCTCATAGTCCTCGGGGTCATTTTGGCTATCGTGGCTGCGTATATAGTGGTAAGCATGCCTCGAATGCGTCGGGCTGCCCTTGGAGCAAAGCCTGGGGTGAGAGTGCGCGATGTGGACGTGGGCGGGCTGTACAAAGAAGAAGTAAGGAGCATCGTGTTGGGGTTGGCGGGCAAGGTCGAAAGAAGCCCCAAGGAAGCGATGTATCATGCTGAGACAGGCGAGATAGTTCCGGAGGAACCCGGCATTATAGTAGATATCGACAACACGGTGACGTCAGTCATGGCGGCGCCGCGGGGGGCCGTTTTAGACCTGGTTACGCGGCAGGTTCCCCCCGCGGTAACCGCCGCGATGCTCAAACCGATATACAGGGTTGATACGTCGGAACCCGCGGTGGCTTTGGCATTCAACGTGGCATGGGGAGAAGAATGGGTTCCGGCAATTCTTGAGATTCTTGCTGAAGCTGGCGCGAAAAGTACATTCTTCATTACCGGAACATGGGCAGCAAAGTTTCCCCATTTGGTCCAGGCGATGGTCGCAGCAGGGAATGAGATTGCCAATCATGGCTATGATCATCCGCACCCTGAAAAGCTCTCCGAGAGCGAGTTAGTGGCGTTGATCGAGAAGAATGAGACTCTCTTGAGAGAACTCACTGGAGTGCGCACCAGGCTCTTTGCGCCTCCCTATGGAGAGGTCAATCAGAGAATTGCGGCTGTGGCGGGCCGATTGGGTTATGCCACGATCATGTGGACTGTTGACACCATAGATTGGCAACGCCCGGAACCGGGGGTCATAGTGGAAAGAGCGGAGCGGCGGTTAGCAGGGGGAAACATTATCTTGGTCCATCCCACCGAGCCTACTGTTGCAGCGCTTCCCGTGATTCTGGAGCGATTTGCGGAAAA
>DUWJ01000451.1 GCA_012842765.1 Bacillota bacterium
CAGAAAAATCATATCGCGATTCTTCTGTAAAAGTAGATCGCGCTCTTATCTTGCTTATCGCCCGCAAAAAAACTCTTGCACCCGACTTATCAAGCTTCACGCTGTTTGGTTTTCAAGGAACATCCGCGGCTTTAGCGCCGCGCCGCATTTGAGCTTACCGCCCTGCGGCAAAAGATATATTATCACATGAGTTGAGATGTTGTCAAATCCAATTTTCGTCTCTTTGTTTGTCTACCGATCCTTGCCCTTACCAATCAAGAGAAATGACTGATCGGGCTATTCGACCTGTTTACCACTTTTCTTTTCATGAAAAGTGGTTTCTATCCCGCTGCTTGCTTTTCATAGAATCAAACTATCAGAGTGAAAAATGAAAAGCGCCTATGCAGCGAGGCCGATTGGAAAGCTGCACGCGCATCACCTTGTGCAAGTGCAGCTTTAGTATCTTACAAGGGCCGCCTTGAAAACGCAACAGGAATTATATGGTCCACAAGGACGTCCTCACCTAAACCGGCGCCAGCCGCGCCGATCTGTTCTATCCCTTTACGACTCCCAGCGGCCTAAGGCGCGCGACTTTGCTCGATATCCCTGCCCTGTGGCAGATGTCGACTACATCGTTGACATTCTTGTAGGCCCAAGGCGCCTCTTCGGCTAGCGCGCCCCTGCTTGCCGAGCGCGCGTAAATGCCCTTTTCAGCGAGGGCATCGCGGACCTTTTGGGGTTTTCGAGTGCGCAGTGCTTCTTTTCGGCTCATCATCCGCCCCGCCCCATGGCATGTTGAACCGAAGGACTTCTCCATTGCCTGCCTTGTCCCCACAAGCACCCACGAGTTTCGCCCCATGTCACCTGGGACTATGACCGGCTGTCCCACTCCCCTGTAGGCCTTTGGGATGTCTGGGTGGTTTGGCGGGAAGGCCCTTGTGGCGCCCTTGCGATGGACACAGACCCGCTTCTTTGAGCCATCTATGATGTGCTCTTCGACCTTAGCGATGTTATGGCACACATCGTAGACCAAAGTCATGCCCAGTTTTTCAGGCGTAGAGCCGAACTCCGCGGCAACAGCTTCCCTGGCCCAGTGCATGATGCATTGCCTGTTGGCCCATGCGAAATTTGCGGCCGCCGCCATCGCGGCAAAATACTGCTTACCTTCGTCTGAACCGAGCGGAGCGCATGCCAGCTGCCTATCGGGCACAGAGATGTCATACTTCTTCAGAGCAGACATCATAGTGGAGATGTAGTCAGTGCAGACCTGGTGGCCCAACCCCCGCGAGCCGGAGTGTATCATCATCACCACTTGCCCCTCAAAAAGGCCGAAAACCTTGGCCACCTCAGGATTGACGATCTCCTCAACAACCTGTAGTTCCAGAAAATGGTTGCCAGATCCCATCGTTCCGAGCTGAGGCATTCCACGCTCTACAGCCTTCTTGCTTACTGCGGAAGCGTCAGCCCCCTCCATGCTGCCGCCCTCCTCAGTATGCTCAAGGTCGGCCTCAAAACCATACCCTGCTTTAACGGCCCACTCTGCTCCTTCCTGGAGAACCTTGCGCACCTCTTGGGCGCTGAGACTGATCTTGCCCGAAGTGCCCAGGCCCGACGGG
>DUWJ01000433.1 GCA_012842765.1 Bacillota bacterium
GAAGAATATGTGGAAAACCGGCCCATACGGGCCGGCAACGTTTTTTACTCTTATTTACCTGTCTTCCAGGATGTACACATTCACCCGTCTGCGTCCGTATCTTAGGGCTTCGTCCAATGTCTCGAAGAATAGGTCGATCCTGTTTCCTTTGATGGCGGACCCTACATCAGCCGCCACTGCAGGCCCATACCCCTCTACGTATAGTCTAGTTCTTAGAGGTATGACTTTCGGATCCACCGCTACCACGCCCGGCGCGGCCTTCATGCCGATAGCCGTGTAGCCGTCCGCGTACCTTCCGCAGGATCTCGGAGATGGCTCATAGCCAGTAGCGGTCATGGTCAAGACCTTTCTGTAAGTGTAGTCTCCACGGGAAGTCAACAGAACCCTCAATGGTTCTCGAGAACCGGTCGCTATCACTTTCGGTTGCGGTCTGGTCCAAAGCCGTTCGCTTATGACAGTCTCGCTTATGACCCCGTTCTCGCCCCTTTTGACCAATACTGCCTGCATCATCTCGCCATCCGATCCCTCATGGACAACCCTGCTGACGCCGCGATCCATCTTCGGATCGATGATGCGCTCTATCGGCCTTTCTACGGGCACTTTCCTAGTCACAATGTGCTTCGTGACCCAACCTGTCGCAACATACGCGACTGCTGACGTTCGCGCTGGTCTTGAAACTCCGGCTCCTTCAAGGACATCTTCCGTGTAGCCCGTTCGGGGGTGAAATGTGACAACCCGACTCGGTCCGTCTGCAGCATCCGATTCGCTCAGAGCCGCAAGCCCCGGAACTGCTACAATAAGGGCTACGGCCATGAGAGCCATACTCCGCTGCACGCTTAAAAGCCTAGTCGGCAGCACGTTAAATCCTCCTATCCAGTGTATGTGTAACGCCCGTCAGATCACCTTGCTTAGGCTTGACGGGACGAAAAAAGCTGGTTTGGAGTTTTGTTATTTCACATACTACACACTGTGCGGCAAATTGTCAAACTGAGCCTCTGTATCCAATGCTCTACCTTAAGTTATCGCACGTTTAGGAAGCAATTATTCACCCTTTGCTACACCCACTTCCCGAAGAAGCTCCAAAACGCCCTCTGTATTCCTGGTGGTTCGGCCCCATCGCCATGGTCCTTTTGTCGTACAGGGCCATGTATCACAAGACCGACGTCTCAACCGCGTGACAGGTGGGCAGGTCATTTTCCCTGAGACGTTACATTAAGGCATCTGTAATATCTTCCTGACGCATCTGGGATTCCGCACAAACAAGCAGGGGCGGCATCACGCCGCCCCGTGCGTCCACTACACCCTGATAATCGCCTATGCCTGCAACCCAACTATCGCCGGGGCTTGGGAAAGTCCTTCCATACGATAACTCGGGGTGCCTTCGGAGTTTCCACGCCAATCTCCTTTTTCTCGTCGATATGTTCGGACTTCATGGCCTCTATGACCTCTGCCCCGGGCTCAGGAAGAAGTTGGGGCACAGATTGAGCAGCCAGTTCTCCCTCCTCGGCAATTTCCAGCTCAGGTTCTGGTTGGTCGACTTCAAATGGCGCAGGCATAGGCTCCATCGGCACATGAGGCACTGTCCCATACTCATGTCCTGTTATAACATGCAGCTCTTCCTCTGGCGTCAGCGCGGGCGCAAATTCCTGTTCTCCTTCGAGCAATCCCGTGCCCTCCACAGGCGTCATCCCATCTTCAATCGTCATCTGTTCCACGCGTTCTTCCCATTCTGGGGATTTGGAGCACTCTTCAGGCCATAGTCGGGCATCGTGCTCTATCTCCGACGGTCCTCCAGGTTCCCAAGGCTCTGCAGATTCCAGGTCCTCTACCAAACCAATCGTCCCTTGAAGCTCAGTAAGTCCGATGCCAAATGGGCTGTAACCTTGAACGTCAACGCCAGGCCCAAAGCCGAAGCGCTCCGGAGCATATCCCTTCTCGCGGATCAGATGGGCTGCGGCATCCATCTCCTGTGGCCTCTTGGGAGCATCGTAATGGCCCGAGTCGCCAGAGAACTCCACCTACCGCATCACCTCCCGACGTCCCTCAATCCCCATGGGGCGGACCCATAGTTACTATATTCACACCGGGGTTGTCTGTTTCCTAAGTTTCCGACCTAGATTGCCAAGCATGAAGCGCCAAGGCAACGGCGATAACGCCATACGCAAGGAAGCTCCTAAAATACTCTCCCACCTGCGGTATTCCCAGCAGCCGCTGTCCTGCAAGGGGAGAGACAACGAATAGGGTGTGAAAGAGAAGCACGCCGACGATGGCGTTCCAAATAGTCGCACGTCTGGTCGAGGCGCCTCCGACCAAGAGCGCCGCGATGGAGAACATGCCGACCTGCTCGTGGCTGTTGTAAGTATTGAGGGTGCCGATGTTCTGCAGGAATATCAACTGTCCCCATGCCGCCAGAACCGTCGAGATGATTATTGCAACCATGCGTGTGCGGTCCACATTGATCCCGGCCACCTGCGCAATGTTCATATCCTGGCCCACTGCCCGCATTTCCTGCCCAAGCTTCGTTCGGGTGATGAATGACAGCAACAAGCAGAATAAGACAATCACCAGTATTGTGCAGACGGGTATTCTCCATGGTCCAATTGGCACGCTGCCAATCTCCCCCATAACCAATCCATTCCACAACCCATCCAAAGCTCGGTCAAGCGAATTCGCGACTCCAATAAGGTCGACCGTATTCCTCAGCCCCACGCCCGACGAAAGCATAAGGACTGGATTCTTCATCGGTATGACTGTGCCAAGAAGAACGAGGAATACCAGCTGGTAAAGGCCATTGGCAAAAAAGCCCATGATCATACTGGTTACCATCTCACGCCCCTTGGCTTTGTTGAGGATTCGTCCACTGAGCCATCCAAAGAGGATCGCAAGGGGGACTGAGATGACAGCCGCAAGGAGGAGACCTGGAAGCCCCTCTACGCCGTAGTGGGTTATGATGATCAGAGCGGTCTGTCCGGCCATGGCGCCTATCACAATCCCGAAATTGAGGCCCAATCCTGCCATTACCGGGATGAGAAGGGATAGGACCAAAAGCATGTTCCTTCCAAACCTGGATACTATCTCATGTATCAGGAAGTTTATGTCGAGTCCGGCAGCAGCGATTCCGCCGATAGACAGCACAAGGAAAAAGATCGGCACCGACCATTGCTTCAGGAGCTTCATTCCGCCCCTCCCCCTTGCCTGGGCCGGCTTGGTTACAGTGGCAACTGTCTTCTCAGGCACGCCGGCTACCTCCTTTCGGCCCGGGTCAGGGCATATAGGATCATGCCGTTGCTTATGATCATCCGGGCGATTTCGCTAATATCGGCCCCTCGCAGGGCAGTTTGGGTAACCGGAAGAGCTATTGTGAGCAGCGTGTGGAAAAGTATCGTTCCTATGATGGCATTACCCACTGTAGCCCGCTCCAGCGTTGCCCCGCCTATCAAGACAGAAGCAACCGCCGGAAATGCAGCATATAGCGGTGCTGTATAAAGTTGCACAAAACCGTAACTCTGGGAATAGACAATGATGCCCACCGCCGCCAGCACCGTCGAGAGGATGACCCCCCACATCTTCATGTATCGAACGTTCATTCCCGAAGATTTCGCGAACATGGGATTTGACCCCACTGTCCGCATGGCAAGGCCTGCTTTGGACCGGTAAAACAGGCTCATCAAGACGCAAAGAAGTCCGAAGAAAAGCAAAAGCCCGGTGGGAATCGTCACTCCAAAAACACTGAAGGCCAAAAAGTCGTTGAGCACCTTTGCAAAGGTCTTGTCAAGAGTGAGTGTGTACCGGAGCCCCTGCCCTCCAATAGCGAATATCATGGCCGGGTTCTTGATAGGTGCCAAGAGCCAGAACATGCACATCGCCGATACTATAGAAAACCCCACGTACGTCCCGACCATCATCTCCTGTCCCTGAACCCGTTCGAGAACAAGAGCATAAATGTAGCCGGCAACCATGGCAACCGGCAGAGCGATGGCAATAGCTGCGAAGAACCCGGCAAACCCTTGAAGGTTCCAGTTCATGCTCATTACCGCCCCAATTAGTCCCGCTATTACTCCCACAGGCAGTCCGAAGTTGAGCCCAACTCCACATGCTAGCGTGGGCAACATCGAGAGGACAAGCACTCCGTTCATGCCTATACGTACAAGGGAGTCGCTGATAAGGATAGTCAGGTCCATCTTCATGATAGTAGCCAGGATGAACAGGAACAACACGAACCCCGTGATTATGAGGCGAGGAAGTCCAAAATCCTTATAGGCAGCGGAAAAAAACCCCGTTATGCGACTCGTGGATTTCTCCTCCGTATCAGCCATGTCAACCAACCTCCCTTCGCGCAGCACCCTTGCCAGCCATCATAAGGCCGAAGTCCACGTCCGAAGCATCCGGCGGGAGGACACCTGCAATTTGCCCGCGATATACTATCACGATCCGGTCACATACCTTTCTTAACTCCCCAAGCTCAGACGATGTCATGATGATTGTCATCCCATGCTTGCGGTTGAAATCCACGAGCAGATCGAGAACGAGCTGTTTCGCGCCTACATCGATTCCCCTAGTCGGTTCGGAGACCCACATTACCTCAGGCTGCATGGTAAATGCCCTTCCTAGACAGATCTTCTGCTGGTTCCCCCCCGACAGCCTTCTCACAAGCTGTTCGGGTCCATTGCACCTGATATCGAGATCTTTTATGACCTGAAGCGCGTGTTCGCGTATCGCAGCTTCATCTGCCAGCCTGAGCGAGGGGATTGCCCCCGGTCTCAAGAACTTCTCCTGCACCTGCATTGCCGTGAGAGCGATATTCATCTCTATAGACTCATCCAGGAGCAATCCGACGCCGCGCCTGTCCTCGGAAACGAAGGCCATCCCCGCCTCAAGCGCACTCTTTGGGTCGTTTAACCGCAGCTCTTTCTCGTTGGCATATACTTTGCCTGTCGACGGATAGAGCCCCATCACTCCGTTCGCGATCCCCACCTTGCCATGGCCTGCAAGGCCACCTATGCCCAATATCTCACCGCGCCTCACGTTCAGACTGAAGTTGCGCACGCGTTCTCCGGGCATGTTGACGCTCAAGTTTTCGATTCTGAGGACAATGTCGCGATCAGATGGCTCCTTCGCCCTTTCGGGAAGCTCTATGCGTTCCACCTTTCTGCCGACCATGAGCTCGGCTATCTTCTCCACTTCCGCCTCAGCCTTAGACATCATCGCCACAACTTCGCCATCACGAAGGATAGTGATGTTGTCAGCCACCTCCATGACCTCGTCCAGCCGGTGAGTGATGAAAAGTATGGCAATTCCCTCAGATGCAAGCCTCTTCATGGCATCGAGAAGCATCTGCGCCTCGCTCTCGGTGAGGACTGCCGTGGGTTCGTCGAAGACGAGAAGCTTAACGCTGCGCTTATCAATCTCCCGCGCTATCTCCACAAACTGCATGTGTCCCACAGGCAGGCCTGCCACAAGCGCCAACTCGTCGATGGAGATTGCAAGCTTGTCCAAGGCAGCCCTGGAATCAGCCCGCATGGCCTCCTCATCTACTGTTTCAAGCCTTCTCCCAAAGATCTTCGATGCGAGGTTCGGCAGCGTCGGCTCCCGGTTGAGCTTGATATTCTCGGCCACAGTAAACCCCGGGATCAGCATGAACTCCTGATGCACCATGCCTATGCCATAGGTCATCGCCTCCCGAGGAGAGCTTATATCCGTCGGAACGCCGTCCAGAATAATCCGGCCTTCAAAGCCCCCAGTGTCGAAGATGACCTGCATGCCGAAGAGGATATTCATCAGAGTAGTCTTTCCGGCCCCGTTCTCGCCGACGAGAGCATGTATCTCTCCCGGCCTGACCGATAAATTGACGTCTTTGAGCACTTGCGTCCCGAAGAAACTTTTGCTTATGCCCTCAAGTTCAAGAACATTCCCTTCAGTTATCGCCATTGTCAAGCCCCTCTCGTTAGCATGAAAGGAAATTACGGGCAGGCGCCGGGCGGTAGCTGTGCCCGGCGCCAATTTCGCTGCTAAAGTAGGCCTCGCCGACTACTTGACCGTGACGCCAAAGATGATCGAATCGATCAGGTAGCGATAGAACTGCCCGCCCGCGCTGAGTCTCTCAAACTCTATTGGTGTGCCAGCGATCCCCTGAACTACCTTTCTTACGGCATCCATGTCCTTGTAATTGAGCTTCTTTTCCACTGCCAGCTTGGCAATTTCCACACCAGCAATGGTGTTGAGGTAACCAGTAGCGACCGGCCATGTCGCCATCCTGCCCGCCTGACCCTTCTTCACGATCTCGGCGTTGATCGCCCGGATTATTGCGGGGAAATTCCCCTTCATGTTGTCCGTGATCTCCAGACCGAGAGCACCTGGATAGCCATGGGTCGGGCTGGGGCAGCACTGCTCGGGGAATATGGCGCCGGCTTTGATGACCGCAGTTATCAAGGGTTCCTGCATGCCGCAGTTGGTCGAAAAGAACGCCGTGTCCTTCCCATACTGCCCGACCTTTCTGGGCACATCTTCCAGAATGAACTGCTGCGCCGCAGGGAGTCCGCCTTCACCCATGGGATCAGGCGCGTTTGCGAACACAAACCTCATCCCAAGCTTCTTGCACTCTTCCTCCATGATGTCCCGCCGCGTCGCCAGATCGGCATAGGACATGTGCCTCGGGAATGAATAGTGAACGAACGTCTTCGCACCTAGTTTCTTTGCCAGCCGGACTATGGTGGTTCCACGAGCTATATTATTGGGAATCAGGGAAACATCTGCATACTTTTCGACTATCGGGGGGTCTTCATGCGGTTCGCCCAGAACGAAGATGATATCCGGCCTTATCTCGCGAACCTTGCGGATAGCAGCCACAGTGCCCGGAACGGCCTGGTTGATTACTATCGCCTTGACCTGCCTGTCAGAGGCGAGTCCGGTAATCTGCGCTATAGTCGTCTCCTGCTCCTGCATGAAATTGTCGGGGTACGACCGATGCAGAATGAGCCCAGGATACTTCTGTATGGCGGCCTCAGCGCCTCGGTATTCGTCTTCGCCCTGCGATACGGTTCCCGTAACTACGCCGATCTTGAAGTCAGCGGCCCCAATAGAGACACTAGCAAGCCCCAAAATCAGGGCCAGCGCTACGGCTGCGAGGACACTTCTTTTTGCCATTTCGCTATTCTCCCCCTGCAGAAGTATTTTTGGGGGCGCAACATGCGCCCTCCAGACGAAGTAATGTCGTGTGAAATGTATTCTATTGCCTTATGGTGCTTTCCTGCTTACCATCTAAACTTTCATATACTGTTTACATGCACATTATTCACCTGTGCATATTCCCATGTTTTTCTTTCGACTCGGTGCGGCAGCCCGGCTGATAACATATGCCCGAGCGCCAGCCGTTATGCCGTCCATTTTCCCTCTTGCCTCCGGTCTGCACCAAGCTGTATCGCAATGCAGTTTTTCCATTCTATGCTATAATCTGATTGACAACATGTCATTGATTCTTGCGCCAGAGCCTGGCATACATACTACTAGTCCAATGGAATAGGTTGAATAGCTAGCAAACATTGAGAGGAGACTGGCGCCAAATGAGTTCGGTTGAGGACAGAGAACGGGAAATCATGTTGGAACTAGTGCGCGTCACCGAGACTGCAGCTCTGCGAGCAGGCCGATGCATGGGCATGGGTGACCTTAATCTTGTGGATGGAGCCGCCGTGGACGGAATGCGCGGCATGCTCTCGCTTGTAAACATCAAGGGCACTATTGTGATCGGCGAAGGAGAAAAGGACCATGCCCCAATGTTATATAACGGAGAGGAAGTGGGAACAGGCAGGGATAACCAAGAACTGGACATAGCTGTGGATCCTGTGGAAGGGACACGTCTGGTGGCCAATGGCCTTCCCAACGCGATATCGGTAATAGTGGTTGCCTCCAGAGGCTCGCTAATGCCTGTGCCCACCTTCTACATGCAGAAACTCGCAGTAGGGCCGGAGGCCAAGGACTACATAGACATCAACGCTCCGGTCCGCGAAAACCTCAGAGTCGTCGCTGCCGCCTTGGGTCGAAGAGTGAAGGACCTGACCGTAGTAATCCTGGATCGGCCTCGCCATGCCGAACTCATACACGAGGTGCGGCAAGCAGGCGCCCGCATTAAGTTGATAACTGACGGCGATGTAGCGGGCGCGATATCCACAGCCCTTCCGAACACAGGAGTTGACCTGCTCATGGGTATAGGAGGCGCACCGGAGGCTGTAATCACAGCAGCCGCCATGAAATGCCTGGGCGGCGAGATCCAAACAAAGCTCTGGGTGCGCAATGAGGAAGACACCGCCCGGGCCAGAGAAAACGGATTCAGCGACTTCGACCGCGTCTACTCCTCGGAAGACCTCGCTCGAGGCGACAGCCTGATATTTGCCGCAACAGGAATCACCGACGGAGACATGCTCCAGGGAGTGCGCTTCTACGGTCCTAAGGCAACCACCGAATCCATCGTAATGCGCATGCTTACAGGGACAGTGCGAAGAATACATACTACCCATGATCTTTCTCGGAAAACACTCAGGTCATTCCAAGCCGGACAGGAAATGACTCTTTAGGGGACACGAATGGATACACAACCATCTTCATTCATCTTGAGCATGAACCTCTCATTGAGAACAGTCTTTCCGTTCACACTCATTATCAATGTGGCCTCGTAGTGTCCGACATTCAAACTGCCTTGGGGAATTTCAGCCTCAAGCCATCTGGCACATCCCGGCAGCACCAGTCCGGGAGTGACCGCAAGCCCCAGTTTTCCGGTTTTGGCCCGGACGCCGCCTTCGGGTTCAAGGCTGAGGGTTCCCCCGGGCAATATGTAAGTCTCGCCCCTGTTACGCACTTTAACACGTATCGCACTCATGCCGTCCTCGCGGCTTTCGCCTATGTCCACATCTTCCAGGGAAAGCCTGTTTACATGATTCCCAGGCAATCTGACAATTACCGGGATGTTGATCCCAGGCAAGGCAGAAAGACCCGGCGCAGCGCCGTCCCTGCCAGACGGCGAAGACCGCACTTCCAATGCTGCGCACAAGCCGAAACGGTCACGCCGCCTGACATACCTCGGGTCTATCGTGATCCTTATTGTGCGGGACACGCCCGGCGCAAGCCGAAATGAACTGTGCGATACCGACAAAGCCGCTGCAACCTCCTCGGACGCAGGGATGAAGATGAAGTTCCCTTCCCCATCTTGAGTAATCCCGCGAACATCAATCCTTATCAATGCTTCTGTATTACCCGTATTGCAAAGGACAACCTGTCCCACTTTGGCATCTATGAACCACAGGAATCGCCCAAGATCCGTACGGATAATCGCAGGAAATGCCCTGATCCCCGTCTGGCATTTCCAAGGCCCAATACCGGGCGACCTGCCACCTGTATGAGCAGGGGAAGCCTGCGTGCCAGCCAACTGGCACGCAAACATGGGGAAGATGAGGGCACCCGCTGCGATCAGAGCGATTGCACTTCTACGCCAGACCACAGATACTCTCTCAACCTTGGCAGCTGCTCGTTCGCACATTTCTACGAAGCTGCCTCGAGCGAAAGAATGACGGTTCCCCGGTAGTATTCATTCGACTCGATAGTAGGCGGATCAGTGATGTCGATCTTCTGGCGGAACTCTAGGGTATGCAAAACAAGTTCAGAATGGTATTCTCCGTAGATCACAGTCTGAGGCGATGTGCTCACCGGGGTGTAACAGCATGAAGAATCCGAGCTCCACTCCAGGGGATGACTGAGCGTGGTTCCATGCAGTGGGCCGGCCTCTGTTGCCTGCATGTTGGGGTTATCAGACATTATAGTTACCTTAAAGGGAACATTGCTGATTACGGAAAAAGCCGCTGATGTCGGGCATTCATTATCTCCCGGCCTCAGCCCGTCCCATTGTATAACAGAATTCCTGACTACGAGCTCCATCACAGGCGGGACCTTGCCCGCCAGCTGAATTGTACCCGTTTCTCTGGCCGAGCACATTGAACCTGCCCACGCAATCGACATCAGAGCAAGCAGCAATACCGTTGTCACTCTGCAACGGATCGCGACAAGAGACGCCGCTTTAGAACGCCTTTTCATACAAGAATCCCTCCTTGCTTCTTTCGATCTGCAGCGGTTCACAATCTTGTTGTGCCCGCCGCGGATCAGTTCAAGGAGGGGTATTCTTTTAATGCCATATTATCCCTGTCACCCTTGCGGGCGATTTCCGCGTCATCCTTCGGGTGATATTGAGAATATCCTCATGGTATTGGCAGCCGTGACCCGAGCTACCTCTTCCGTCGATACGCCCCTGATCTCAGCAATCTTCCGTACAACTTCCACTACATAAGCAGGTTCGTTTCGCTCGCCCCGGTAAGGGCTTGGAGGAAGATACGGCGAATCAGTCTCCACCAGGAGACGCTCAAGCGGCACACTTTTCGCAACTTCCACTGACTTTCGAGCATTCCTGTAGGTGACAGGACCGCCCAGTGATATGAAAAACCCGAGTTCGATCAGTTCCGCAGCCATCTCAGGGCTGCCCGAGTAGCAATGCAGCACTATGGCAGGCACATCGTCTGCGTACTCCTTCAGGATCTCGAAGGTGTCACGATGGGCATCGCGGCTATGGATCTGAACCGGGCATCCAAACTCCTTCGCGAGCTCGAGCTGGGCTCGAAAGACCCTGATCTGCTCGTCTCTCGGCGAAAGGTCTCTGTAATAGTCGAGCCCTATCTCGCCAATCCCCACTACACGGGGCATCGAAAGGATCCTCGATATCTCTTCCAGATCACCATCGCCCACTCCGGCCGCATCATGGGGGTGGATCCCGGCCATGGCGTAAAGTCCTTCATGTACGGCCGCATTCTCAGCAGCCACACGGGACGAGCGCACATCCGCGCCAGGATTGATTACTATCTCGACGCCGGCTGCGCGCGCCCTCTCCATCACGGCGTACACGCCTTCTACAAAAGCCTCATCTTCAAGATGGGCATGGGAATCGATAATCAACGCCTATTTCACCCTGCTTCCAGCGGGCACTGGGCCATCCGGGGTCACAACCCTAACCTCCTTGGGATCGCCTGTGGTCGATGCCGCAAGCAGCATTCCATTTGACATGACGCCGCGCAGTTTCGCAGGCTTCAGATTAGTCACAACCACGATCTGCTTGCCTATGAGCTCCTCAGGAGAGTAATGCTTCGCAATGCCCGCAACTATCTGCCTGGTCTCGGAGCCGATGTCCACCTGAAGCACGAGAAGCTTGTCGGCGCCCTCAATCCGCTCGGCCTCGAGCACAGTACCTACCTTGAGATCGACCTTTGCGAAATCCTCTATGGATATGATGTTGTCGGCGTCCAACGCTTCACCCTCGCGAGCCGGCGCAGCTGCAGCCCTTAAAACAGCCTTCCCGCCATCCGGTTGCGCGTGCCCTTCGCCGAAGTCCCCACCGC
>DUWJ01000081.1 GCA_012842765.1 Bacillota bacterium
TCTGAAATCTATCATGTACAGTATGAACCGGCCTACTCCTCAAGGAGCAGGCCGGCACCGTCCGATCACGAAAGGACCGCCCGCGGGTAACAGGCGCGCGCTTTACATGATGGACAAAGATATTATCAAGGAAGCGAAGACTATCGACACCATGGAGACAAGTTTGATAAGTATGTTCAATGACGGACCAGATGTGTCCTTAAACGGGTCTCCAACAGTGTCACCGACTACGCTTGCCTTATGTGCATCAGAGCCTTTTCCGCCGTATTCGCCGGTTTCTATGTGTTTCTTGGCATTATCCCAGGACCCGCCCGCATTAGCCATCATCACCGCAAGCAAGAATCCTGTGACCACGGTACCCACGAGGACTCCTCCAACCCCCTCGGGCCCGAGAAAGATGCCGCTGACGATCGGAACTATGATGGCAATGAGCGATGGCGCAATCATTTCCTTCTGCGCAGATGAAGTGCACATATCCACACACCTGGCGTAATCGGGCTTTGTCTTTCCGCGCATTATTCCAGGCATCTCCTGGAACTGCCTGCGAACCTCCATGACAATTCCCTGCGCCGCCCTTCCAACCGCCTGCATTGTGAGGGCGGAGAATATGAACGGAAGCATGCCCCCGATGAACACCCCAACTAGAACAGACGGGGTCATCAGACTGAAGACTAGCTCACGGCCTGGGTCGAGCAGAAGAATCTGGTCTCGATACGCCGCGATAAGAGCCAGCGCCGTAAGGGCTGCCGAACCGATGGCAAACCCCTTTCCCGTGGCAGCCGTAGTGTTGCCCAGAGAATCCAGAGCATCTGTCCTCTCCCTCACATTTTCTGGCATGCCCGCCATCTCTGCAATGCCCCCTGCATTGTCAGCCACGGGACCGTAAGCATCCGTAGCCAATGTGATTCCGAGCGTGGAGAGCATTCCCACAGCTGATATGGCGATTCCGTAAAGGCCCATTACCTCGTTGCTAGATCCACCCGCCAGATAGTAGCTGGCGATGACTGCAACAGCAACTACCAGGACAGGAATGGCTGTCGAAGCCATGCCAGAAGCCATGCCAGATATTATGACTGTAGCGGGACCGGTAGTGGCGGAAGCAGCCACGGCCTTTGTTGGCTTGTAATCTGCCGATGTATAGTATTCAGTGACCCGGCCGATTACTACGCCTGCAACGAGGCCTGCAATGACTGACCAGAATATGCCCATAAAATCAGGCCCCAACATCGCCCTCACCGCAAACCAACTCGCTACCACCACGATGATCGCGCTTACGTTCACGCCCCGGCGGAGTGCCGCTAGCAACAGCGACTGCTCCACCTCCTCGCCTGTGCGAACGAAGGTGGTTCCAATAATCGATGCGAACACCCCTATCGCCGCCAGGACCATCGGGAATGCGACCCAGTTCACTCCCAACCCAACGGTCGCACCCAAGGCTGAGGTGGCGATTATCGCACCCAGATACGACTCGTAAAGGTCTGCGCCCATTCCTGCAACATCGCCCACATTATCACCAACATTATCGGCTATGACAGCGGGGTTGCGCGGATCGTCTTCAGGTATGCCTTGTTCCACTTTTCCGACTAAGTCAGCGCCAACATCCGCAGCTTTGGTGAAAATGCCTCCGCCCACCCTGGCAAAGAGCGCCATCGAGCTTGCTCCCATTCCGGACGTGAGAAGTGTGGAGGTGATTGCTGATAGGCGCTGAGCAGCATCTGCGATAGGCTGCGCAGAGCTGTAATACCACGTAAGGAGATAATACCATAAGCTTAAGTGAACAAGGGACAACCCCACAACAGTCAGACCCATGACGCAGCCTGACGAAAACGCGACTTGTAAACCCTCATTCAGGCTCTTCGAGGCAGCATGGGCAGTTCGAGCGTTAGCCTGTGTGGCAGTGCGCATTCCGATATACCCGGCAAGGCCGGAGAAAAAACCGCCGCTCAGGAACGCAAAAGGCGTAAACCAGTTCAAAAAATCCATTGCAGCCAGCATGCAAAGCACACCAAACATTACTGCAAAAAATAGAATGACCCCTCTATACTGCCGCCTCAAATACGCAGATGCGCCCTCCCTGATAGCTTCAGAGATTTGGCGCATCTTTTCGGTTCCCTCATCCTTCCGCTTTATGGAGGCAGACAGGCCAGCTGCTACAACCAATGCGATTGCCGCGCTCAAAGGCACCAAGAACGCTAATGCTCCTAAGTCCATTACCCTCCACCCGACACAAAAATCGGGTGTAATTCCCTCCCTCCGTGCAGCTAACTAACAATCCTAGGATAACACAGCCCGAATATACCAGTCAAACCATTTGGGCCCGCCCGCCTCTTCCACATACTCTAAGTACATTACCGCCGCAAGGTCATCACAACGCTCCATGATCAGGCCCCCTTCTATGTTTTTGACTGAAGAAAAGCAAAAAGCCCCGGCAATACGCCGAGGCTCTTGAAGATAAAAAAGAATCCGGCAGCTACCTACTCTCCCAGGCCGTCTCCAGCCTAGTACCATCGGCGATGGAGGGCTTAACTACTGTGTTCGGAATGGGAACAGGTGTGGCCCCTCCGCTATTGCCACCGGAAA
>DUWJ01000082.1 GCA_012842765.1 Bacillota bacterium
ACGAAAGTAGATACCATGGCCATTTCGCCGTGGGCGAAGTTGACGATCTCCATGGTTCGGTAGACCAGTACGAGCCCCAACGCTGCCAGAGCATATAGGCATCCAGCTGAAAGGCCGCTTACTACCTGCTGCCCGAACACATTCCCCACCCCCTACTCCAGCTCAAGCAGTTGGATCTCATCTCGGATGAAGCCGATGGCATCATCCAAATCCGCGAACCTGCGCTCATATCCCCCTTGGATGTGCCTGACCGCAATTCTGAGGTTTGGCGCCCCATCGTCCAGGTCCATATCTGCCCTCTCCAGCGGGCCCATGCTCACCGCGGGCTTGACGAACCTGATCACGAACGACGCAATCACTGTCTCGCGCGTCATTTCTCGAACTCCTCCGCTATTTCTGTTAAGTGTAATAGATGCGGGACCGTCCTTCCCAGAGGCTATTGCCGCGCAGGGTCGTCATCCGGCCCCACCCGCGTCCATCTCAAATTCCCAATGTTCTGCTTTGCATCGCTCGCCAGCTGACGAGGCTTGCCTCGGAAGTTCCCAAGCCTCCGAACTTTCGGACCACCCGGCAAAGTGATTGCCTGTAGAGATTACCTCTCAACTATCATCGCCATGCCCATGCCTCCGCCGATGCAAAGGGTAGCAAGACCGAGCTTGGCATCTCTCCGTTTCATCTCATGGAGGAGGGTGACGAGGATCCTCGTTCCGCTTGCGCCGATGGGATGGCCAAGGGCAATAGCGCCTCCGTTGACGTTCACCTTGTCAGGATCCCATGCCAAGTCGCGTCCGACCGCTATGGACTGCGCAGCAAAGGCTTCGTTCGCTTCTATCAGGTCGATATCTTCCAGGGACAGTCCGGCCTTTGCAAGCGCCTTTCTGGTGGCAGGCACCGGTCCGATCCCCATTACGCTCGGATCGACACCTATAGAGGCGTAGGATCTGATCTTGGCCAGAGGCTCTATCCCCAGGTCGCGTGCGCGCTCGGCCGACATGACCACTACCGCTGCCGCGCCGTCGTTGATGCCCGAGGCGTTTCCAGCAGTTACCGTGCCGTCCTTCTTAAAGGCCGGCCTGAGCTTTGCGAGAACCTCCACTGTCGTACCTGGCCTTACGTGCTCATCCTGGGCAAATACGATCGGATCTCCCTTTCTCTGGGGGATCTGTACGGGAACTATCTCTTCAGCAAATCTGCCGGCCTCTATGGCCTCGGCCGCTTTTTGCTGGCTCTTGGCCGCAAACTCGTCCTGCTCTTCGCGGGAAATTCCGTACTTTTCGGCAACGGTCTCCGCGGTGATGCCCATGTGGGTGTTTCCGAAGATGCACCACAGCCCGTCATGAACCATCTCGTCAATGATCTCAGCGTTCCCCATGCGATACCCGGTCCTCGCCTTATCGAGGATGTATGGGGCCATGTTCATGTTCTCCAGCCCGCCCGCCACTACGATCTCGGCATCACCCACCATGATCGCCTGGGCGGCTAAGGCCACCGACTTAAGCCCTGAAGCGCAGACTTTGTTCACGGTCATTGCGGGAATTTCCACTGGCAATCCGGCCCCGATCGCCGCCTGTCGCGCAGGGTTCTGCCCTTGTCCGGCCTGGAGCACGCAACCCATGATCACTTCATCCACCGCGTCGTTTCGAATCCCTGCCCTCTCGATAGCCGCCTTTACCGCAATAGTGCCCAAACGGGGCGCGGGCACAGTCGCGAGAGTTCCCCCAAACGTGCCTATGGCAGTTCGCGCAGCAGAAGCTATGACTACCTCTCTCATGCCTCTATACCTCCATTGCAATTCTGGTCGCACAAGGTCAAGGCAGCATTCGCCGAGACCCCTGCACATTCCAAGATTCAACGAAGTTGGGCCTGAACCTTCCACCCCCGCCCAGCCTTTCTCAGTTAGGGAACCAGTCCCAATACCATCCATGGCAGCGCCCCAAGCCCCCGATTCGGCTGGGGTTCGTGGCTCCCCCGCTACCACATGCGCAGTGCGACTCCGGCCTGGTTGTAGCCTACTCCGGAACCCACGAGAACCACCAGGTCGCCAGGGTTAATCCTCCCCTGTTTCCTCGCATCGTCCAAAGCCATGGGAATGCATGCAGATCCGGTATATCCCATCCTGTCCATGATGCGATGTGCCTTTTCGATAGGAAGGCCCAAGTCGGCCATGACTATGTCTATGGAATACCAGTTTACTTGGGTGAATATGGCCAGGTCTATATCGGAGACTTCAAACCCGCCCCTCTCGGCGAGCGCCCGCACTACTTTGGGCCAGCCCTGATGGTTAACCTCCGCCGGGTATTTCGACACGAACCGCACGTTCGTCCGGCCCGCCTGGACAGAGTCGCAGGTAGCAGGTTCGTACGTTCCGCCAGAGTAGATACCCCATGCCTCGTGGTAGGATCCATCAGCTATGAATGATGACGTGATGAACCCGGGCTTGTCATCGACGGTAAGCACTGCCGCCCCCGCCCCGTCCCCGTAAAAGAAGGAAGTGACGTCATTGGGGTCGGCCAACTTGCTCATCATGTATGCGCCGATAACTAGCACGTAACGGATCCACGGGTTGGTCGCGATGTGGCCAGCTGCAGCCGCAATACCTGTAGGAAAGGAAGCGCAGGCGCACCCGATGTCGTAGGTGCCGGCATTTTTTGCCCCGATCTTGTGCTGTGTTACCACGGACGTGGCAGGGGTTATGAAATCTGGGCTGTCAGTGCCCAAGATTATCAAATCCAGGTCTTCAGGGGCGACCCCCGCGTCCTCCAAGGCGGCCATTGCCGCTTTTGCTGCAAGGTCGCTTGTGGCCCAATCGCGCGGAGCATAGTACCGTTTCATTATGCGCGAAGACTCTTCAAACTTGAACACCACGTCACCTAGGCCAGGTGCGGCCTGATTGATCCTCTCAGCCATGTGGGCATTGGATATTTCGGTCTCCGGAAGATAGAGACCGGTCCCGATGATCCTCGCATACCGTTCCATCAACAACGCCTCCGTTAATTCGGTAGTTTCCGCCACGGGCTACACATATTGCAAAGCCTCGGCCTCCGACCACAACCAATCCCTATAGTTGGGATGGGCTATGGCGATCAGAGCTTCGACCCTTTTCCGAATATTCATAGCCTTCAGCCTGGCAATGCCATACTCCGTCACCACGTAATCGATGTCGGCTCTGGGAATTGTAACTGACTGTCCGTCCCCAAAACACGGCACTATGGTGGATATGGCACCGCCCTTAGCTGTAGACCTCAGCGCCAGTATTGACTTGCCTCCGGGCGACATCTGCGCGCCCATGCATGTATTGAGGGCACCGCCTCCCCCGCTGTACTGCCTCGTTCCCAGGGTTTCGGAGTTGGCCTGGCCGGCGAGGTCCACCTGCATGGTGGTGTTGATACTCACCATCTTGTGGTTTTTGGCTATCACCCTAGGATCGTTGGTGATGTGGCCTCCGTGAAGCTCCACTCCTAAGTTGTCGTCGATGAAGTCGTAGAGCTTGCGAGTGCCCAAGGCAAAACAGCCGACCATCTTCTCCGGCCACAGCGTCTTCGCGCGCCCTGTAACCACTCCGGCATTGAAGAGGTCCACCATGCCGTCGGTAAGCATCTCGGTGTGGACTCCGAGGTCGCGTTTGTCCATGAGAGATGCTGTCACTGCATTTGGAATGCCACCTATCCCCAGCTGGATGGTGCTTCCGTCCTCGATCAAGGACGCCACGTTACGTCCTATCTCCATCTCGACCTCTGAAGGGGTGATGTGGTCTATCTCGACGAGGGGGACGGCATTTTCGACGACATAGTCCACCTGCGAGATGTGGATGTGGGTGTCGCCTAGGGTGCGAGGGAGATTCTCGTTTATCTCAAGGACGACGGTTTTTGCCGCCGCTATCATGGGTTTTTCATAGGTGAGACTGAGGGACAAGGACATGTAACCATTCTTGTCAGGCGGAGTGGCAGTTCCCCAGAAGATGTCGGGCGGATCGATCTGGGCCTTCTTGAGCCCACACTCGCTGAGGTGGTTCGGGAGGAACGTGACTGTTCCGCCTGGATGGGCCATATAGGAGTATTGACCATAATACCAGGCCTCGTTTAGGAAATGCCCTTTCATCTCGGGCTTGAGAAAATCGTAATCCCGCATCAGGAGGCAAGACATGATGGTCACATTCTCCAGCTCGCACTTGCGGGAAGAGATCGCCCCCAAAAGTCCCGGGGGCTCTGCCGCACACATGGCTGAAACGATGCTCTGGCCCGAACAGACCATGCCCACCGCCTCTTGGGTGGAGATCAGCTTGCTGCGGTAAAGCTCCTTAACATCCATTACCGTCCCTCCTCGCAACATGTCTTGTGCCAAATCGTGATCAAAGAGTCAGACCGCCATCCACCTGAATCGTCGCGCCATTGACAAAACTTGCTTCGTTAGATGCGAGATAAAGGTATGCATAGGCGATGTCTCGAGGCTCGCCCAGTCTGCCCAAGGGAGTTCTGTCTCTGATACCGGTGAGGACTTTTTCGGGAACGGTGGACATCATCTCTGTCATGGTAAAACCGGGGGCTACAGCGTTTACAGTGATCCCCTTCCGTCCGAGCTCCTTGGCCCAGACTTTTGTCATTCCGATGACCCCGGCTTTGGTGGCAACGTAGTTGGACTGCCCGAAGTTGCCATAGATGCCCACCACTGAAGAGGTGTTGATGATCCTGCCCGAACCCTTGGCAATCATAATGGGCGCCACCGCCTTGGTGCAAAGATACACGCCCTTGAGGTTGACGGCGATCACCCGATCCCACTGGTCCTCTGTCATCTTCACCAGCTGGGCGTCGGCGGTTATGCCGGCGTTGTTAACCAGCACGTCGATGGTTCCGAACCGCTCCATGGCGGCATCCACCATCCTCTGGACACTTTCAGAGTCGGTCACGTCCACCATTGTGGCCATGGCTTCGCCGCCCGCATCGACAATGGCTAGGGCAACCTCTTCAGCGCTCTGTCGGTTGATGTCGCAGACCACTACCTTTGCGCCCTCTTCCGCAAAAAGAAAAGCGGCTTCTTTGCCTAAACCCCTTCCGGATCCTGTGATTATTGCAACCTTGCCGTCAAGTCGCATTCTCTTCTGCTCCTCCCCGCAATCCGCAATATTCCGGTACTACGGTATCTTCCGTGCCTCGCTGTGTCATTTGAGCGGATTACACAGACTCTGAATTGATGGTAATAATAATGGGTTACGGGGAAGTTACAGACGGGTAACAACTTTTCGTGCCCTGTTCCCGATTGAGCGTCTTTGGAATAGGGCTTCAAGATGTGGCAGGCTACAGGCATGCTAAGTAACTCCCAATAAGCTTTTGCGGCCTGCCATATCATGTCTGATAGGTGTAGACACGTCTTTGCACCGATGTCGCAGTGCGGTAATTGGTTCGCATTTGTGCATCGACAACGTACGCATCTTGGCCTAAGCCATAGACGCCCGCAGCATTGAGCCGCGCCGGGATATGATCCCCGGGGCAAAGCCAGGGTAGATCGAAATCCCGGTTCGACGCTTGCAGGCAACCATCTTCTCTACAACCACGAAAGCGACGCGCATAAGATCCGTGGAGCGCTCCAGCAGTCTATGCATTCAACGCACCCATATGAAAAGGCGACTTGGGCCTGCCTTCAAGGAATGTGTCTATTATTTAGTCGCTTTTCGGGCGCGGGTGTCTAAGTTTTAGACTGGTCTGCAGAACCTGCTCGCCCCCGCGGCGAACCTTACGCCGCACGGCGCTTTCCTAGGCTTAGGAGTCTCCCAGACAGCGACAGTACAACTTGGGGATCGCGCAGAGATTTGTTGCGGTCTACTCAGGTGGGCCGAAGCGGATTGGAAGGGATATTCGCGAAAAGTCGCATCAGCCGATTTTCAGCATACAGGTCCATGCTTTTCGGAGCAGGGCTAGTTCGATCAATGCTTGAAGAACTACAGCGCGAGCACGCTCGTGGCCTCGCAAGACTCTAGCGCTTACGACGACCGCAGCCTTGATTGGCAACACTGAACTGCCGGACATGAGGAATGCTGTCCCCGCATCGTCTACTTTTTTATGTATGCAGTGCAGAATGAAGCAGGTGGAAAGAGGCCTCGCGTTTTAGCCTTTGTGGAGCCTCGCCGCTTCCCAATGTGGCTGGCTTTCCCAGCCTCAGAGTATTCCGACTATCACCGCAGCGCCTTCTTCTTCGTTTTCCCACCGCACGGCGACCTGCTGAGTCGATCTGTTCCATATCGGCCTTAATCGATTGGCGGGCTATGCTGGGCTTTTAACGGGCCCCAAGCGCCAAGATGATCCAAGTATGTGTCAGCATTCCATGAAGGGAGCGGCAAAGATGGGGCCGACGCCTGTATTAGCTGTTGAAGCCGGAACGCTTTCTTGGGCGACTTTCGGATTCGTCAGCCTGCACCAGGCTGAACAGGCCTTCAATGTATCGGTACCCCCAGAACGTCCCCTGGGCTATCATGAACCGGATCTCTCCGGGAGAGGCCCATTTCACCTCGCTCACTTCCTCAACCTGCAGCTTGCAATCTTCTATGTTGATGCTTTGTCGGATGATCCAAATGTCACAGAAACAGTCTGCCCTCTTCTCTGTGAAGGCAAGCCGGGCCTTACCCATGTCGGCCCTGACTCCGATCTCCTCATACAGCTCTCTTGCGCACGCAGCGGCGCTGTTTTCCCCGGCAAGCGCCGATCCGCCGGTCGTGGCCCAGATGTTAGGCGCCGCCTCGACAGATGCTGCACGCTTCTGGATCAGGAAGTTGCCTTCACTATTCACCAACCATATGTGGACAACAACATGATACTCTCCGGCCTCAAGTCCCTGCCCTCGCACTGCAGTCTTGCCAACCTTCTCTCTGTTGGAGTCATATACATCCCATAATTCCACGAATGCGCCCCGCCTCTCAAAACAGACTGCAACTACTCTACCACAATTGGCCTCCCACGTCAGGGCTGCGGCATTGCAAAGCCTGCTGACGAAAGTTCCTCCTAGTCGTTTTTGCCGGCTCGAGGGCAAAAGCGAAGTCATCAGGGTCACCATACAATACCCTCAGCTCCAACCCTTCAGGGAATGTTACTTCAAGACGCCCATCCGGATACTTGTGGGCAACGGGAGACGCGTCCGGAGCCGTGAAGCCTACAGACAAGGCAATAGCATATCGCAAATCCCTTTCCAGCCGGAAGTGGTATATGTACTCTTCAAGCGAAACCACCTCGTACACATTTCAAAGCAGAATGTCGCTGCGAATGTAATCCTCCCAATCGACAGACTCCGGCGTGTTTTTCTGCCCAAGCTCGAGTAGGTAGTGAGTGAGATCCACAATGTAGTAGTATGCTTCGTGCTTGATGCGGTTGAAACCATGACCTGCCGATTTCCTGTCTAAGAATACAAACCCTGCCCTTCACAATCATCATTGAGAAGATAGTTGATCCAGCTAGACGTCGAGGCACAGCGGCCACAGTCGATCCTTACTACGTGATAATCTGGCTTGTGATGCTCCCGCCTTATCCCCGATTCCCAAAATCTGTATAATGCCGGTGGCGAACGTAGAATTCCTCACCTGAGAGAGCTGGATCGCCTCGTACAGGGTCCCGATGAATTGACAGGCACCCACACCATACACACCATCATGGACCTTCACTTCGAACTGGGCATCATATCGAAGCTCGCGGGTATCGCAGTCCGTAAGAGACTGAGCAGGCAGGCCTCGCGGAGTCTGTTGAGCTGCGGGCGGCAATCCACGCCCAATGTCCAAGACGGCAGCAGCACGAATAACGAAACGCTGTTCTCGCAAGAATCTCCTAATTCCTCAACACACTCCTCCTTTTGTTATCTTAGGCTCTCCGCAGAGCCCTCATCTTACTTACCGACCGTCGTCTGCCGGCCTGACGCCGGGCTTTCACTTGCCAGCCACCAAAAATACCCTCTTCTTGGTCTCGGGATCATTGTCAAGTGGCGTCCCAAAATCCGCT
>DUWJ01000083.1 GCA_012842765.1 Bacillota bacterium
CAACATTCTCAAGCAGAAGGCTGCCTTGGAAAAGGAACTGAACACCAAGGCTGAGGGGCAGGATCAGGAGACCCAGAGGACTTTGCTTGACCAGTATAATCTGAAGTACAATGAGTATGCAAAGCAGCAGCTGGAACCTGCAGAGAATGCTCTGAAGAGCGCCATAGCGGCAGTCGCCAAGGAGAAGGGTGTTACCGTCGTTTTGGACTCGAGCGTTGTCCACCTCGGTGGAATAGACATGACAGACGCCGTCCTCAAAAAAGGCGGGGCGAAATAACAGCAAGTAGCGGCAGTGCATCACACTTGGGGGGGCGACATTCGTCTCCCCCTTCTTGTCTTGAGGCGTTTTGGCATGATCTATGCCCACCGCGGGCAGGGCTGTTATGTGAAATTCATGGGGTTGTGCCGGGGATGCGATTGCGATGCTCAGTTGCGCTCAAGAGGCGGCTGTAGACTGCGAGGTCATGACTGATGAGGATTCTTGACAGGTATGTGGTCCACGAGTTCATGGGTCCCTTTGCTATATCTGTATTGGCGTTCATCGTGATAATGCTGAGTGGGCAACTTTTCTGGCTTGTAGACCTGATAGTCCAGAAGAAGGTGCCTGTGCTCATTGTTGCTAGGATGCTCCTTTACAGCCTTCCGGGGATTGTGGTTCAGGTTTTGCCTGTTGCGGTTCTGTTTGGCATCTTGATCGGCCTTGGCAGGCTGGCTCGCGATTCTGAGCTTCAGGTTATGCGGGCTTCTGGGATTCCTTTCGCCAGGATCGCTTTGCCTCTCATCGTTTTGGGGGCGGTTATGAGCGCAGTCGGATTTTGGCTCAATGAGAGCGTGGCGCCGTGGGCAACTCATCAGTCCGAGATTATCGTCAGGGAGATGATATTTCAGGAGGCTTTTCCCGATGTCGAAGAGGATGTTTTCTTCAAGGCGCCGGGCAATCGCTATTTCTACGTGGGCAAGGCTGACCAAAAACGTGGCACGTTTGAACGTGTGATGATATACGAGACGGCTAGGGGCGAGTTTCCGCGCCTTGTCTCTGCCAGGAGTGGTCGGGCTGAGTCAGGCAAGTGGGTGCTTGAGGATGGCAGTATCCATGAGCTCGATGAGGAAGGGCATGTGCGAATGGCGATTTCCTTTGAGACTCTGGAGATTTCCCTGGAGCAGTCGCTCGATAGCTTCGCATCGAGCCAGAAAACCCCGGAGGAAATGAGCATGAAGGAACTTAAGTCCAATATCGACCTTTTTGAGAGGAGCGGGATCCGTGTAGATGCGCTTCGGGTCGATTACTATCTCAAGGTTGCCCATCATGTGGCATCTTTGGTTTTTGCCGTTCTCGGTGCCCCGCTTGTCGTGAAGTCTCCCCGACGTGGCGGCGGTTACTTCGGGGTCGTGGCGGCAGCTGTTCTTTCCTTTGCCTATTATATCGTGCAGGCTCTGGCGCGATCTGTGGCCATGAGGGGCGGCTTGTCCCCGCTTTTAGCTTCTTGGTTGCCCAATATTGTCTTTGGAGTGCCGGGTCTTTTTATGTTGTTCGCAGTTGACCGTCCCCGAATGAATTTGGCTGCAAGAAGGAGGAATTCGGGAGGGGACGATGGGTCTGCCGGGATCAAGTTTTCCAGAGGCAGCGTTCATATGTGGCTTGGGGTATCGATCTTGACGACTCTGTACATTTTCGCAATCTGCTCCCCTCCTGCGGTCGCAAGCAACATTCCTGTCAAGGTAGACGCCGAAAAACTTGTGTACGACGGCGCAGTAGGTCTTTGGGTGATGTCGGGGAATGTGAAGATCGAGTACAAGGATCTCGTGATATCCGGAGATTACGCTGAGTTCAATATGGATCGGAAAGTTGTGGCAGTAAACGGGTCGGTCAGGGTCGTTTCAGGGCAGGATGCGCTCGCGGGCGAAAGCGCCATTTTCAACGTTTCCACGGGCGAGGTTGTGGTTGATGAGGCCTGGGCTAAGCTGACAGGCGAAGGCGTTGAAGGATTCCTGTACATGTCCGGAAGCCAGTTGCAAAAGGAAGATGATTATCTTTGGCTTTCCCATGGCTCTGTTACTACTTGCGATCTTGACAAGCCCCACTACCGTTTGGAAGTAGGGGAGATGGAGGTCTATGTTGATGACAGGATAGTCCTGAAGTCTGTCTCCTATTACGAGGGGGATCTGAAGTTGCTGACCTTGCGGCGACTCGTGGTGCCCCTAAAGGAAGACGAGCGGTTCGAGCTTCCCAGGGTGGGATACGGTGCGTATGAGGGCTGGTACTTGAAGACCAAGTACAACTACAAGCTGAGTGAAGACGCTTACGGATCCTTATATGCCGACTACTTCCAGCTGTTGGGCCC
>DUWJ01000434.1 GCA_012842765.1 Bacillota bacterium
ACCATTACCAACCAACTATTCAGTTTCTTCCTCATGATGTCACCCCCCAATTAGCGGCTGATGACAAGCCGCATAGTATCGGACTTGACTCCGTCTGCCGTTACCATAAAGCAGAGGTAGAGTCCATTTGCAAGAGGCTTGTCAGCCTTGTCCACGAGAGGCCACGCGTAGAAAAACTCTCCTTCTGCGATTTCCTCTGAGAAGACGAGCCTTCCAGCCACGTCATAGACGTAGAGCGTCGCGCCGCCAGAAGCATTGACGTAGAAGTTGACCACGTCGGACGCTGGCACAGGGCCTGCCACAAACGAATTGACCCCTGCGTTGATCACTACGAACTTGCCGCTGATACCTTCGCCTGAGTTGCCATAGCGATCAGATGCAATGACCTTTATCAGGCATGGACCGCTCTTCAGCGCCTTGCTCACATCCCACTCGTACTCTCCGTTGTTCTCCAAGCCGGTGGCAAACGTTGTCCACGTCTCGCCGTCATCGAATGAGTAGGCAAGCGTAATGGTGAGCTCCGCCTCCTCCGGATGCGTTGCACTCCACTTGACGTCGTTCTTGCCATACCACTCGTCCCCGTTCACAGGAGCAACCACTTCGACCTGAGGCTCGATACCGAGCCAATCAAGGACAGTGCCCATCAGCATCATCGGGATCGTCAGCGGTTCCGGTTCGGGCTCCTCATTCTCTGATACAAGCGCCACAGGAACCTCATCGGGTACTGCCTCGAACATGAAGGCAAAGAAGGTCAACCGATGTTCCCCTTCATATCTGAGTGCGCACGGTTTGCCGCTGTCATTGATGAACACAGGCATTGCACCTTCGCCAAGCTCGAGCGAGTCAGTGCCATCATCAAAGCCCTGGCTCTCGAAGTCGAGGGCGATTTCAAGGCCATCGGAGATAGGATCTCCGGCTACTCCCCTCACCTTCTCAGTGCCGACGTCATCTTCCTTGCCCACAACGTGCAAGTAGTTGCGGACAAACTCGCTTTCCTCAGGATCGATATCCCACAGCACCTCAGGGCCCATCAGGAAGAGCCGTCCACCCTTGTCGAGGAAGTCGGCAACCGCAGCCTGTTCAGCGTCGTCCAAGGAACCATACTGTCCACAGTTCCATACGACTCTGAACTGCTCGAGGCCGGCCTTGGCTCCGCCGTTGCCGATAACATCCGAAGGCTCAACTGTGACAAACTGCTTCTCCAGTCTTGCAAAGAGATCTTCAAAATACTCCTCAGTGTCAGGAGCACTCTCGTCATCGTCGACAAAGACAATGCCTTCCTCATCGAGGACGATTACGAAGAGCTCGGCGCCTACGACTTCACCTTCGGCATCAGCAACCCACAGCGTTGGCCAGTACACGCCCGGCTCCGCATAGGCATGGGTTGCCTTGGCCTCTTCGACTCGGGTCTCATCGCCGAAATCCCACAGATACGCAATTCCACCGCCCTGGATGGGATCAGGATCATGCGCCTCTCCCACAAAGGCAATGTTCTGTCCGGTCCTGGCAAAATAGAGGCTTGCCTCTGCATTATCGATCACTGGCGGAATGTTGATCTCGCCCATCAAGTATTCATATATCTTGGTCAACAGGTATGGCGTGGTATTGATGTCTGGATCATCCGGATCGTAGCCATCCCACGCATACATCAGTGAAGACCACGGTGATGCCAGATAGACAAGCCTATATGTCTCGTTGGCATGACGCAGGCCCACGGCGCCCGGAAGATCCATGATTACTCGTTCCTCATCACCGTCTTCCGTGAGATCCCACGCCCCGATCATAATTGGGCTGGAAACGAGATCTGGAGCAATTAGGTCATCCCTACCGGTCTGCACCTGCCACTCTATCTCGATGCCGTCGGTTATCGGGTCCCCCGAGACTCCCTTGTAGATGTCGATTGGCACATTGACTCCATAAGCGCCCATGATATGTAAGTAGTCGGCGCCGAACCAATCGAGGCCCATGTCGCCGAGATAGTCGGGGGCTGCCAGGAACACCTTTCCGCCATTATCCATGAAGCTCGCCAAGAATTCCTGGTCGAAAGGAGAAACGACTTCAAAGCGGGTGAACCCGGTATCCCAGAAGATAGGGTTTTCGACGGCAGTCTCGGACAGGCCGAGCGGATACCTGGTGTCAACCCTCACGTATGAAACCCCTGCAGCCTCAGCCGCCCACATGAAGAAAGCGTTTACCGGTATCCCAACATCGAATGCACCGGTATCATCCACGTAGATTATGGTTCCCGGCTTAGCCGCCGTAACCTGCACCGGCATCTTCGATATGGATCCGTCTAGGCCTTTGGCATAGAACCACGCAACGCCCGAGCCTTCATCTTCAAGCGTCCTGTTGGCTACAAGGCCGTACACCTTCTCCTGGCCAAACTGCCACCAACATTCCTCAACGCCACTGGGATTCTCGAGCCCAGCCTCGAATCTTACAGCCAACGGCGGCGCTCCAAAGGTTACGTCCGCGCGTGCGTACTCGATGCCAGGCGGATATGTGCGGGTAAGCGCATTGTAAATGTTAAGGCGCCTGCCTGAGGTTGTCCTTCCAACAAGATCAGGCAGAAGGTCCCCAGACTTCAGAAGAATGTCCTTGATCGTTTCCTGCCCCGGCTTCCAACCAGGCGCGCCAGGATAATGCGGCAGATGGGGATATTCTGCGATAACTAGCGCCGCGGCGCCGGCCACGTGCGGGGTCGCCATCGATGTGCCGCCCATCCATGCCCAGGCGCTCTGATTACCATCTGGATAGCAGGAAATAATCATATGGCCCGGGGCTGCAATATCTACCGAGTTCGCGCCGTAGCAAGAGAAGTTGGCCAGCTTGTCATTCCATTCGGTAGCGGCCACTGCGATCACGTTCGGCAGATCATAGGAAGATGGATAGTGCGGGACGATATCGTTGTCAATGCCTGCATTTCCAGCCGCTGCAATAAACAACATGCCGGAGTTGGCGATCGCCTCTTCCAGGGCCCTGCTGTAACCGCCGCCCCCCCAGGAGTTACTCATAAGCGTGGCGCCCATCTTTTTGGCGTAGTCGATAGCCTTTATCGCATCGCTTGTTGAGCCGCCACCATCACCAAGGAACTTGCACGACATAATCTTGACATCCCAGGCCACACCGGCAACGCCACCGTGAAATACACCTTCCTGTGCGTCATTCCCACGAGCGCCAATAATTCCGGCGCAGTGCGTGCCGTGGGAGTCGAATTCGCTGAGAGCTTCATTATAGATCACGTTGTTATTGTCCTTGAAATTCCACCCATAAACATCATCCACAAAGCCGTTGCCATCATCGTCCACGCCCGGCTCGCCATTGAGCTCTGCCTCGTTTATCCACATGTTCGGGGCCAGATCGGGGTGGTAATACTGTATCCCTTGGTCGATGACGCATACGATCACATCTGACGCGTCAGTACGGATATCCCACGCTTCCGGCGCGTCGATATCGGCGTCAGCCAAAGGAACATGGAACCATCTGCTAGTAGCATCCGTGTTCCCCGTGTTATGCATGTTGTACATGTAGTTTAATTGAAAGAACCTATCGTTTGGCATCACATCTGGGTACCACAGGTAATTAGGTTCAGCATACTCCACGAACGGGCTAGACTCATAGACTAGCACCGCTTCCTCCACAGACATGGTGGGCGCGATCTTGACTCTGTAAACATCGTCTAAATCGCTTACGGCAATCGCCTCGACGACCTCCGCTCCCAGCTTAGTGTTGAGAGTCTGGAAGCTTCTCTCCACCGCCTCTGAATTCACGTCAGCTGCTGACATGTATCTTTTGAGCTTGACTAGAACTTCTCCGTCTGCCCAGTCTACATCCATTCCTCCCCTGGAAACAGGGATAACTGGGAATGGATCTGGACCCATATCATCGATGGAAAGCAGCGTGTTTGGCGCAGCAGAAGCGGTGAACGCAGCTATGATCACCACAAGAATGCCTATAAGCGAAGCGCGCCTCCAAATAGAGGATCTCGACACATGTGTTCCCCCCTCGTCAAATGTTTAAGTTCCGTCACTTGATTCCTATTGGGAATGAATCACGGCATAATCAGCCCTTACCACCTCCAATATGAAGTGTGCAAACATAGAGTCTACTCTGCGCAACTTATCTTTCTATTCGTCACGCATAACCCTTTTCCCTTCCGTGTTCTTCACGTCTTCCCATATCTCGGTTCATATTCCATGGTATCGATAACTAGCAGGTATGTCTTTCTCTTCCTGCGCTTTTCGACAATTCTAGGACAATGATATCAGTGTAGATAGCAGAGGCTATTGAATAGAGTGAAACACAGGCCACATGCTACCAGATGTTCCAGTCTGGCTTGCGCATGACTCTGAACGGCCAGGCAAAGAGAAGGACTATATACGCAATCTGCGCTGTCACAGCGGGCTGAGAAGCGTGAATGGCTTGAGCAAATGCCTCCGTGTAAGATCCAAGAGCCCACCATCGCCCGATCCCGAAGGCAACGATTGCTGCAAGCCCTGCCCTAGCCGCCATC
>DUWJ01000435.1 GCA_012842765.1 Bacillota bacterium
ACAGTTATCTCATCGTTCATCTCGCATCCCTCACATGTTTGGATTTTGATTGCATTACTGAGATAGTATGAAGAACCCGGCGGCATAATGCTCTATCTGTTTCGGCGATTGATTCAGGGATAGGAGTATAGCCGTAGCCTGCAGGCCAGATGTCGTCAAGACTTTGGGGACCGGATCCGCATTTGCCGATCATTGAGGCATGATCGATATCTATATCGTTGCCGGCTGTATTTCGACAGGCAGTTTCGATGTCTATCGCAGTATAGCTTTGCATACTGAATACGTTGGTTGTCGTCGGCCACAGGTTTATGCGTTTCCATCCTGTCCGAACTTCCTCCGCTTTGCGCGGCATGTTTGTTGAGCCGATGGGATAGAAGAAGTCCAAGCAGCTTTGGAAAAGCCATTGAGCGCTTTCAAACGGCTATCGCATGCGAAAGCTGCCCGGTGGAAGTGGGGATATAGGGCGAAGGCAGGTCAAGTAATCTGAGTAGCTTTATTGACATGTGTTTTGATTGCTTGTTGCGAGTGAGGGCTGCTAGCTAGGTTCGTCGACAAAGCTTGCTTCTTTCCGCAGCAAATCTTGGCCATCGCTACACACAACTTCTCCGGGTCTTAAATGGCAGCTCAGTCTTCCGGTGGTGTTTGTGTGACTGTTGCTTCTCGATTGCTACTTGGCGTAAGGGCTTCAGCTGCTTTGGGGTGTAGCATCTTGGTCCAGATCAGGTTTGAACCGCAGGTAGCACAGACTTCGGCATCGCGCAGGAACTCATCAAGACATGGTTAGTTAGCAGGTGTGTTGAATCTCGGTGTCGAAGGCATTATGCTAGTGGGGAGCAGATGGATTTGGGCGATCTGTCATAATCAGCAGGCTTGATCAGCGCCTCTGCGCAGCTAGTGCAGGTGGAACCCGGTGGGCGCTGAAGAAGCTGTGGGACTGAATTTTCAGTAAAACCTCTGGTCAAGGATGGATTGTGATGGAGATCAGGGACTGGAATCGGACGATTTCAGGGCCATCTGCAAAGTGGATAGAAGTGTCGTGTCTGTTGGCGTTCCTTCCCGTGCAGGGGGCCAAGTGAGGTGAAACCACAGGCGATTAATATAGATATCAGGACCGGGGATATTTCGGTTGAGGCTTGCACTGTTGCCATGGCAGTGTCAGATGCTTCGGTAGGTCGGGCGGAGAATACGCCGAGGCTTCCAGGGGAACGCGCCCATGACGCTGAGAAAACAGGCAAAAGTCTTGGTACAACGAAAGAGGTGCACAGGTGAGCGGCGAAGCAACCCAAACACAGCAGAAGAAGCGGGAAGATCTGCGGTGGAATTTTCGAATGTCAACCCTAGATGGAATGTTCTCCAATGTAGCCATGGGGATGGTTACCCCATTTCTAGCTGTCTATGCCATGGAGCTTGGAGGTTCGAACAATGCGGTGGGGTTGATCACGGCAGTGCCCGCACTTGTAAACACGCTAATGTATCTCCCCGCAGCTTCAATAGTGGAGCAGAGCGACAGTAGGCTGAAGATCGCTAGCAAGACACACTTGTTAGCAAAATCAGTATATTTGTTGATGGCTTTTGTGCCTTTTCTTCCATGGCCGGACCTGCGTTCCGGCGTGCTCATTGGTCTGTTGGGGCTCCAGACTATTCCGACGGTAATAACAATGGTGGCGTGGACAGCGTTGATGGGGGAGACTTTTCCCCGCGAGGAACGCGCTCACCTTTTCGCGTTGAGGAGCATGTACACTTCTTTGGTTACACTTGTCTCCTCGGTACTGGCGGGGGTCCTTCTGGACTCGATTGAATACCCGATAAACTACGTGACGCTTTTTCTCATATCTTACGCTACGTCTTTGGTGTCATTTTACTTCCTGTCCAAGATGAAGGAGTATCCTGCAACACCTGTTAGGAGCGTGTCAACTTCGCTTGGCGACAGGATTAAGCGGCCATTTACTAATCCTGACTATGGCGCCAAATTCAGAGTATTCACGATAAGTGCCGTTCTCGTGCACCTTGGGATCAACCTTGCGGTTCCGGCCTACCCCATCATGTACGTGAAGGATCTTGGGCTTTCAAAAAGCGCTATCGGCAGTCTTTCACTGGCGGGTGGTCTTACAGCTGTTCTGGCGTACCCTATGTGGGGAGTAGTATCGAGGAAAGCCGGGGACGCCGCAGTATACGCTTTGTCTCTACTCGCATTCGCCGCCTTTCCAGTGCTTTATGGCATGTCTGGGTCTTTGGTTTATCTCCTCATCATGAAGGCAGCAATGGGGATATTCGATGCCGGCTTCGCTTTTACGCTCTTCAACCTGACGCTGGAGTATGTGGACCCT
>DUWJ01000084.1 GCA_012842765.1 Bacillota bacterium
TATGTTGGGAATGTCCCGGGTTATCTCTTCCGGACCAAGTTTCGTATCACGGGCGTCGCATTCGTATTCTTCTATATGGATCGATGTGAACACATCATCGCTAACAAGTTTCTCTGATATGAGGATAGCGTCTTCGTAGTTATACCCTTCCCACGGCATGAACGCGATGAGAACATTTCGCCCCAGCGCCATCTCTCCCATGTCAGTAGATGGTCCATCGGCAATCACATCGCCCGCCTCAACCCGTTGACCGATCTTGACTATGGGTTTTTGGTTCATGCACGTGCCTTGGTTGGAACGGGCAAACTTGATCACGTTGTATCTGTCCTCCACCCCGTCATCTCTTTCAATGACGATGTGGTCCGCAGACACATGACGCACGTATCCGCCGCGCTTGGCCACTAGCACCACCCCGGAATCGACAGCAGACTTGTATTCCATCCCTGTTCCCACAAAAGGAGCTTCAGTCTTTATGAGCGGAACAGCCTGTCGCTGCATGTTCGAACCCATAAGGGCACGACCTGCATCGTCGTTCTCCAGGAATGGGATCAAAGCCGTCGCAATAGAGACCAGCTGTTTCGGGGAGACATCCATGTAGTCTACCTGATCCGCTGCGACTATCACGATTTCATCCTTCAAGCGGCACGCCACTCTCGGACTGACGAAAGACCCATCCTCGTTCAGGGGCTCATTCGCTTGAGCTATGATGTATCTGTCTTCCACATCAGCGGTGAGATACCTGATCTGCGCAGTCGCCCTTCCGTCCTCTACCTTTCTATAAGGGGTCTCTATAAAGCCGTACTCGTTGATGCGAGCATACGTGCAAAGCGACCCTATCAGCCCGATATTCGGCCCTTCAGGCGTCTCGATCGGGCACATCCTGCCGTAGTGCGAATGATGGACGTCACGAACATCGAACCCAGCCCTTTCCCTGGAAAGCCCCCCAGGGCCAAGTGCCGATAGCCGACGTTTATGCGTCAATTCCGCTAGCGGGTTGGTCTGGTCCATGAACTGCGACAGCTGGCTTGATCCGAAGAACTCCTTCACCGCCGCTACCACTGGTCTTATGTTAATGAGCGCTTGAGGCGTCACGGCCTCCACGTCTTGGATCGTCATGCGCTCGCGTATCACTCGCTCCATGCGTGACAGACCGATCCTGAACTGGTTCTGCAAAAGCTCGCCAACGGTCTTCAGCCTTCTATTGCCAAGATGGTCAATGTCATCAATCGTGCCAATGCCATACGGCAGATTGACAAGGTAGTTGACTGTGGCCACTATGTCCGCAGGCGTAATAACCTTTAGGTCGGCCGGGGGATAGCCATTTCCAATCACCTTAATGAAGTCTTGTGGATCTCCGTCCGGCAGAACGAGGCTAGCTTCCCGTATGTGTACATTCTCCTCAAGCTCTCGAACGAGCTCAGCCCTTCGGGCCGTTATCTTCTCCCCCGCCTCCAAAGCCGGCTTGCGCCCTGAATCTATCCCGCCGTCACTCATATCAAGCCAGGAGATTTCTCCCGTCTCAGGATCAATAACTGTTCTGACTGTGTTTGTGTTCTCCACAATATCGCCATACAAAGGTCGGGCAAGCACATGCCCGATCAGTCTGTCGGCGAGTTCAAGTTTCTTGTTGAGCTTGTAGCGGCCCACCCCAGCCAAGTCATACCTCTTGGGGTCGAAAAAGAGCGATTCAAAAAGAGATCTTGCACTTTCGATGGCCGGCGGCTCGCCTGGCCGAAGTCGCTTATAGATTTCGATGAGCGCCTCTTCCTCGTTGTTCGTGTTGTCGCGCTCCAGAGTATTGCGGATAAGTTCGTTCTCCCCGAAAAGCTCTAGAATCTCCTGAGCAGAACCATATCCTATTGCCTTCAACAGGACTGTAACAGGGAGTTTTCTTGTGCGGTCTACATGCACCCAAACAATGTCAGAGGCATCAGTTTCAAACTCGAGCCATGCCCCTCTATTCGGTATTATGGACGCCTTATAGATTGTTCTTCCGGATGAGTCCTTATCCACGTCAAAGTAAGCACCCGGGGACCTCACCAACTGGCTGACGATTACGCGCTCAGCCCCATTAATGATGAACGTTCCCGTCTCGGTCATCAATGGGAAATCCCCCATGAAGACTTCCTGCTCTTTGACTTCTCCAGTTTCTTTGTTGATGAGCCTGACCTTTACCTTTAGAGGAGCGGAATAGGTTACATCCCGCTGTTTGCATTCCTCTTCGGTGTATTTCGGATCGCCTAGAGCATACCCTGTGAATTCGAGCACAAGGTTTCCAGTAAAATCCTGCACCGGCGAGATATCTCGGAACGTTTCGAGAAGGCCCTCTTCAAGAAACCATTGGTAGGACTTCTGCTGGATCTCGATGAGGTTTGGAACTTCGAGAACGTCCGCAATCCTGGAAAACGAAATCCTTTCACGCCTCATCGGTCTCTCGGCAATGTCCATACAACCCACCCTACTTCCTTGTAGATTGTAGATTTCCGGGCATAACGAATAGCGCGGACATTAATGACCTTTGGCGCATATCCTCCAGTCAAAGCCGCGCTGAGACTAATAGATCATACCTGCAAATAGCATGTGTGTTCATTTGTCCCCTTATACCTCAGTCCTCCGTCACTCAGGGCGTGCCCGCGCCGCTCCATCTCATGAAGGGTTATGCCCCAGCAGATCACGGCGCATCAACTCTGCTCATGCCCTTGTGACATTTTATTATGCTACCACAAGAGTGACGCCCCGTCAAGACCAATTTATCTGTTTTTTAAGCGCTGATCAGGTCTTGTTGATAACACCGCCTCTGCTGTAAAACGCCTACCTCCAAGGCGGACCCATGAATGTGAAGATTCCAAAACCCGCCACATGCACGTAATTGCTCATTCCTCGTCCGCAGGCAAGACCTGTATATCAAGGCATAGGCCCTGCATCTCTCTGATCATCACTTTGAAGGACTCAGGAACGCCAGGTTCAGGAATCATGTCCCCTTTTACAATCGCCTCATATGTTTTGACTCTGCCCAAAACATCGTCTGACTTTACGGTGAGCATCTCTTGAAGCGTGTGGGCGGCCCCATAGGCCTCCAATGCCCAAACCTCCATCTCGCCGAATCTCTGCCCTCCGAACTGAGCTTTGCCGCCCAGTGGCTGCTGGGTCACTAGGGAGTATGGTCCTGTGGAACGCGCATGGATCTTGTCGTCGACAAGGTGTAGTAGTTTCATCAAGTAGGCGTAGCCCACAGTCACCTCTCGGTCGAATGGTTCACCGGTTCTCCCGTCATACAGAATAGTCTTGCCATTTGCGGGCAGACCTGCTTTCTCCAGATACCCAAAAACGTCGTCCTCATCAGCACCGTCGAACACAGGCGTTGCCACGTGAACGCCGAGAGCGGCTGCGGCCCAGCCAAGGTGAGTCTCCAGCACCTGACCGATATTCATCCGCGAAGGCACTCCCAACGGATTGAGGACTATCTCCACCGGACGCCCGTCCGGCAAAAACGGCATGTCTTCGACCGGCAATATCTTGGCAATCACGCCCTTGTTTCCGTGGCGGCCCGCCATTTTATCGCCCTCGGAGATCTTCCGCTTCTGCGCCACATAAACTCTGACAAGCTTACCTACACCCGGAGCAAGCTCGTCTCCGTTCTCACGGGAAAACGCATGGACCTCTACTACCTTCCCTGACTCGCCGTGGGGCACCCTGAGCGAGGTATCGCGCACTTCACGCGCCTTCTCGCCGAATATTGCCCGGAGCAAGCGCTCCTCAGGCGTGAGCTCAGTCTCGCCCTTCGGCGTAACCCTTCCTACAAGGATGTCGCCGGGCTGCACCTCTGCGCCGATCCTGATTATACCATCCTCATCCAAGTCCTTCAGGGCGTCCTCGCCGATATTCGGGATATCCCTCGTTATCTCCTCAGGTCCAAGCTTAGTATCTCGAGCATCACATTCGTACTCCTCGATGTGTATGGATGTAAAGACATCGTCGATCACGAGTTGCTCGGATATGAGGATGGCGTCCTCATAATTGTAGCCCTCCCACGGCATGAACGCGACTAAAATGTTTCGTCCCAGCGCCATCTCGCCCATATCAGTGGATGGTCCATCGGCAATCACGTCGCCTGGCTCGACTCTATGACCAACTCTGACCAAAGGTTTCTGGTTAATGCATGTACCCTGGTTTGATCTGGCAAATTTGGTCACATTGTATGTATCCAATCTGCCATCATCCCGCTCAACCACGATTCGATCAGCACACGCACTTCTAACGAATCCGCCATGCTTGGCCACGATCACCGCCCCAGAATCGAGAGCCGATTTGTATTCCATGCCTGTTCCCACCAGCGGGGCTTCCGGACTCAAAAGCGGAACCGCCTGTCTCTGCATGTTCGAGCCCATCAGAGCCCGACCAGCATCATCATTCCCCAAGAACGGGATAAGGGCAGTACCAATTGAAACCAACTGTTTGGGCGAGACATCCATGTAATCTACCTGATCGACCGGGACTATTACGATCTCATCCTTCAAGCGACATGCTACTCGCTGACTAGCAAAAGAACCATCCTCATTCATGGGCTCATTTGCCTGAGCGATGACGTATCTGTCTTCCATATCGGCAGTGAGATATCTGATCTCCTCCGTCACCTTTCCGTCCTCAACCCGCCTATAGGGCGTCTCAATGAAACCGTATTCATTGACACGGGCATACGTACACAAAGACCCTATCAACCCGATGTTAGGCCCTTCAGGCGTCTCGATCGGACATATCCTGCCATAATGAGAATGATGGATGTCGCGCACTTCGAACCCGGCTCTCCTCCACGACAGCCCCCCGGGGCCAAGCGCTGACAATCGGCGCTTATGAGTCAGTTCGGCCAGCGGATTTGTCTGGTCCATGAATTGCGACAGCTGGCTCGATCCAAAGAACTCCCTTACCGCGGCCACCACTGGCCTGACATTCATCAAGCCCTTAGGCGTCACAGCTTCAACATCCTGAATAGTCATGCGCTCGCGTATCACCCGTTCCATGCGGGATAATCCAATCCTGAACTGATTCTGCAGCAGTTCGCCAACGGTCTTGAGCCTTCGATTACCAAGGTGGTCGATATCATCAATCGTGCCAATGCCATATGGAAGATTGACGAGATAATTCACAGTAGCCACAACGTCCGCGGGCGTAATTACAACAAGGTTGGCAGGGGGATATCGATTGCCGATAACCTTTATGGAATCTTGCGGCGCGTCATCCGGAGCAACAAGAATCGCTTCTCCTATATGTCCTTGCTGTTCCAGCTCCCGAACGAGTTCGGCTCGTCTGGCAGTAACCTTCTCTCCTGCTTCCAACGCCAGCTTGGTCCCTAGATCTACCTCCTCGCCCGCGTCATCAAGCCAGGTGATCTCTCCCGTCTCGGAATCCACTACGGCCCTTGCCGGATCTGTGCCATTTGTAACCGGATGATGTATGGGCTCGGCCAGCCTTTGACCGATCAGCCTGTCGGCAAGTTCCAGCTTTTTGTTGAGTTTGTAGCGGCCCACCTTCGCCAAGTCATATCTCCTGGGATCGAAGAAAAGAAACTCAAACAAAGACCTCGCACTATCAATAGAAGGCGGCTCGCCTGGCCTAAGGCGTTTGTAGATCTCGATCAGGGCCTCTTCCTCGTTACTCGTGTTGTCCCGTTCCAACGTATTGCGGATGTACTCGTTGTCTCCGAAAACCTCGATGATCTCCTCATCTGAGCTAAGCCCCATCGCCCTCAACATGACCGTGGCAGGAAGCTTTCTCGTCCGGTCAACGCGCACCCAGACCATATTCGAGGCATCCGTCTCAAACTCAAGCCAAGCGCCTCGGTTAGGCCTTATGGATGCCGTGTAGATCTCCCTTCCGGATGAATCCCTGTCAATGTCAAAATAGGCGCCTGGGGATCTCACCAGCTGGCTGACGACTACGCGTTCCGCCCCGTTGATAATAAATGTGCCAGCCTCGGTCATGAGCGGAAAGTCTCCCATGAAAACCTCCTGTTCTTTGACCTCTCCAGTTGCCTTACTGATCAACCTGACCTTTGCATTGAGTGGAGCAGAATAAGTAACGTCCCGTCTTTTGCATTCCTCCACCGTATATTTCGGATCGCCTAAGGCGTATCCGGTAAACTCGAGGACAAGGTTGCCGGTAAAATCCTGGACTGGCGAGATATCTCGGAACACTTCGCGCAGGCCCTCTCCGAGAAACCATTGATATGATTTGTGCTGGACCTCGATGAGGTTGGGGAGTTCGAGGACACTGGGGACCTTGGAAAACAGGATTCTCTCGCGTTTCATCGGCTTAGTCGCAATCTCAATAGACCCCACCCTACTTTCTAACGGCTTTTCAGATACAAGAAACAGTGCGGACCATCATGACATGGACCAAACGCCCATAAGCCAGAGCCGCACTGAGACTGGCAGATCTCACGTGCAAAACATCAGCGTTTTGCCGCCCTCTCATAACCTATTCACTGGACACTTGCGCGAAGCCAAAGCTCGGCTCCGCAAGGGCTGGGCGCCCGCAAATCACAGCGCACTCGATCTGCCCGTCCTTCGGCATCATCCTTTATGTTAACATATAGCCCGAATCGCGTCAAATCATGCCAGCTAGAGCCCTTACAGCCATTCTTGGATCACA
>DUWJ01000085.1 GCA_012842765.1 Bacillota bacterium
AAGTTGAGTGCAAGTTGTAGGATTCCTGCCATTTTTGTCGAATCTGCCATATAGCGCCTCCGAGTCATCTCTTCTTACCCGATGATGCTGGAGCGGACATGACCGGTGGCAACTACGTTGTTGCCTGAGGGTCTGGCTGGAAACGGCCTGGCCTCCCGTGTTTGGAAAGGAGCGCAGGCAGGCTCCGTCACATGCGCGTTCGGTGGCGGACAGGGCATGCCATGCGCTTGCAAGACACGAAACGTCTCTTTGTTCACTGTGTTGTGATGCTGACCCTCGGCAACGTTAGGAAAGGGGTCTATTCCGTTGAAGCAGTTTTCCAATGAACCATTGATGGACTTCTCGATTGTGGAAAATCGAGACAGGATGGCTGATGCTCTGGCGACTGTGGAAGAGGAATTCGGACACTATTATCCCCTTATAATCGCAGGTCAACGCGTGGAAACCGAAGAAAGAGTCGCGTCGGTCAATCCTTGCGCACACGAGCAGGTAGTGGGCTATGTCGCCCAAGCTGACCGGGCCCAGGCCGAAATGGCTATGGAGGAGGCTTGGAAGGCTTTCGAGACCTGGCGTGAGGTTCCCGCTGAAGGACGCGCTGCTACAGTCCTGAGGCTGTCTGCGCTGATGCGCAAGCGCAAAGCGGAACTCGCTGCCTGGCTCGTTTTCGAAGTGGGCAAGAATTGGGTGGAGGCGGATGCAGATGTAGCTGAGGCCATCGATTTCTGCGAGTACTACGCTCGGGAGATGATACGGTATGAAGGCCTCAATCAAGTGTATCCACACCCCAACGAGCAGAATGTGCAGCGTTATATCCCCCTCGGAGTAGGGGTGGTGATCAGCCCGTGGAATTTCCCGTTGGCGATCCTCACTGGGATGACGACTGCCGCGGTAGTGGCCGGAAACACTGTGATCATAAAGCCCGCAAATACTGCTGGTGTGATAGCGGCCAAGTTGATGGAGCTCGTGGATGAGGCAGGTTTTCCTCCAGGCGTCATCAACTACCTGCCCAGCAGCGGCAAAACCATAGGTGACTACCTAGTCCAGCATCCTAAGACAAGGTTTATCAACTTTACCGGATCGAAAGATGTGGGCCTTCACATTAACGAAGTGGCCGCCAAACATCAGCCAGGTCAGATATGGATCAAGCGCGTAGTGGCAGAGATGGGCGGTAAGGACTTCATCATCGTGGATGAGACGGCTGATTTGGACAAAGCGGCTATGGGGATAGTCAAGTCGGCCTTCGGATACCAAGGGCAAAAGTGTTCTGCTTGTTCAAGAGCGATAATCGTGGACTCGGTTTACGACGAAGTTCTCGAGAAGACGAGAGAGATGGCTGCCGAATTGAGAGTGGGGGAAGCTGCAGCAAACTTCGCCGTTAATGCGGTTATCGATGAGAAAGCTTTCAGGAGCATTTCCAACTATATCGATATTGGCCGTGAAGAAGGAAGAATTGTGCTGGGCGGCGATCGTGATTCCAGTGTCGGGTATTACATAGAGCCCACCATCATAGAGGGTGTGTCTTCCCATGCACGCGTGGCCCAGGAGGAGATTTTCGGGCCTGTGCTCGCATTTATCCGGGCGGACAGCTATGACCATGCGGTGGAGATCGCCAATTGCACGGAATATGGGCTCACGGGTTCCGTCTACAGCAGGAATAGGGCGCGATTGGAGTCTGCCAAGGACAAGGTTCATGTGGGAAATTTATATCTTAACAGGCATTGCACCGGGGCATTGGTTGGGCTCCATCCGTTTGGCGGTTTCAACCTGAGCGGGACCGACAGCAAGGCGGGGGGCCCCGACTACTTGCTCCTTTTCATGCAGGCTAAAGCAATTTCAGAGGCTATGTAAGGTCTAAAGCTCGCAAAAGATCGGAGTTTATCTCCGCCCTCCGCCATGATACAATGGCCGAGCCTTAAGATGGCAAAGAGCATCTTTGTGGGCTCGGCCTCGTCCTTTTACGCGTTCATGCCGAAAGATAGGCGAGGCCTAACCCCAGCAGTAAGAGGCCGAGAAGCAGACAACTGGCGAGAATGGTGTATGTGACGACGACTTGTAACCCGATCAGCTTCGACTGGTGCAGAAGCCATACAAGAAGGGGTATCAGCGGTGGCAGGGCAAGGGGGATCGCGGTCCCTGCAATTGCGAGGGCTGAGGCGATTATCAACAGCACGCCTGCGAGTCCTACCAAAAGCTTGTGACTAAACCTGGCAGATGTGGACGCAGAACATGAGAAGCCCGACCCAATCCGCGTTTTATCAGCGCGCGCAAGATGCCTATCATACTGGGCGCGACGGGTGGGGTCGATAAGTGTGCTGTATGCCCGGGAAATAGCTAAAAAGCGTTCGTGCGCCTCAGGGCTGTGGCACACGTCGGGATGCCACAGCCTAGCTTTCTCGCGAAAGGCCGCCCTTATCAGTTCTTCACCGGCGTGTTGAGAAACGCCGAGAATAGCGTAATAGTCGATCATCATGCACCACCATCATGCGTGTGGGGCTCAATCGCGCTTTGCCTTCCATTCTTTGAGCATGATCAGCCCCAGTCTGGCATTGTGCGCATTGAACACGATTCTGCCATCTGGCATTAGAATGCCCGCCTCACAGGGCCGCTCCGTCATTGCCCACTCGATGAAGTCGTTCAGAACGCGCCCGATTGCGGCCTTAGTCTGAGGAACGGGTCTGGCTATGATCGACTTGATCA
>DUWJ01000436.1 GCA_012842765.1 Bacillota bacterium
ACTCCGCCGGTGATAAGCCGGATAGAGGCAAAAGCAACGGGGCTCGACTCGGTGAGCATCACATGGACCACCGATGAGCCGGCAGATTCCTACGTGGAGTACTGGGCATACGGAGTGCCCCAGAACCGTGTGGGCACGAGCGTGCTTTCGACTTACCATGCGGTTACATTGTCCAATTTGCGTTCTGGTGTCACATACTACTACACAGTGACTTCCACCGATGCAGCGGGCAACCGTGCGCGGTCATCGGAGATGAGTCTTAGGATCCAGCCTCCCGATACGACACCTCCAACTGTGAGAGTGCAAATAAACGGGGGCGCGCAATACACAAAGAGCAGAACTGTGCAGTTGGAGATTACTGCTCAGGACGACTCAGGCGGTCCGCTTGAGATGAGGATTTGGGATGATAAGTCCTCTTATGGTTCCTGGAGGGCGTATTCTGACAGGGTTACCTGGGAGCTTACCACGGGCGATGGCAGGAGGACCGTCTATGTGAAGGTCAGAGATGCAGCGGGAAACGAAGCCCAAGCGCAGGCTGTAATAACCCTCGATACGGAGCCCCCTATAATCAGGTCGGTGCAGACAAAGAACATCGGACCGGATTCTGCTGTTATAACATGGAGCACTGACGAGAACTCCGATTCCTGGGTGTATTACGGCACATACAGCCCGAACTTGGTTATGGGCCAGTATGACTTCGTGACGAGCCATTCGGTCGCCCTGTACGGCTTAAGCCCCAACACTGACTACTACTTCAGGGTTCGTTCCGCCGATGCCGCAGGAAATATGGCGGAGTCCTCCACGCTGACGTTCCGTACGTCTCAGCTTGGCGACAGGAATCCGCCAACAGGCAGCATTGCGATAAACAATGGGGCTCAGTATACGCGCTATTATGACGTAACGCTCTCGATAGCTGCAAAAGACGACTCGCCGGGTCCAATCGAGATGCGCCTGCGTGAGGGCAGCGGGAACTGGACCGGGTGGATGCAGTTCCAACAGGCGATGACATACAGGCTAAGTCCTGGTGATGGGAACAAGACAGTCTATGTCGAGTTTCGCGACATCTATGGGAATCAGAGCAGGACATACTCTGCGTCGATAACCTTGGATACTCGTCCTCCGAAGATAACTAACGTACGGACGGCGAATATTACTGCAAATTCGGCTACGATAACATGGAACACCGATGAACCTGCTACTTCAACCATTGAATATGGCTTGACGGGCACGACCATGAAGGATGCCGCAGGCGACAAATCCGTGTCGAGTTCGGAGGCGTCGAGCCCTGCAGGAGATGTGGGCGCTAGATCGGTAATAATCACTCCTGTTGTGCCTTCGGGGTCTCTTAAGACTAGCCATAGCGTGACATTGACTGGTCTTCGCGATAACACGACATACTACTATCAGGTAGTATCGAAGGACGCTGCAGGAAACGTTTCGGTGGCTTCAGGGTTCTCGTTTACTACGGGGTCTGTGGCGCCACCGCCGCCAATCGGGACGGTCAACGTGAACTGGGCAGCTGCGGCCAATGGAGGGCGGGCTAGCGCGTCGAGCTATGCGCCGGCTAGCTCAGATGGACCGGCAAGACCTGCTTCTATGGCTATTGATGGCAATATGAAGACATATTGGGAAGCTTCCGGGCCAATTACCGGCGGCAAGACAGAATGGCTCGAAGTTGAGTTCTCGGCCTCGCGGGTGATCAATACCATAAGAACGAGCAGTGATGTAGGTAACTACCCGTATTCCATGACTGTGGAGGTCGAAGAGAACGGACGCTGGATTGTAGTTGGGTCATTTACAAAACCGTCTGAATACCAGAAGTACATGAAGCGGTCTGGAGACGTGGTGTCATTCGAGTTTCAGTTTACAGCTATGAGCGTGTCGAAGGTTAGGTTCGTTGTTGCTAGGGTATCAAATCCCTTGAATGCTCTTCAGTTCTACGAAGTGGAGGCTTTTAACACGGGCCGCTAGCGAAGACCGAGTTGGACATAATTGGCGACAACTGCCGCATCCGATCCGGGTGCGGCAGTCGAGCGTCACGGGAGGCGCTAAGTTGAGCAGAACCGCATACGACGTGATCATAGTAGGTGCTGGCCCGGCAGGCATATTTGCCGGCATGGAGTTGGCTAAGAAATCGAGTCTCAAGATCCTGATGGTAGAGAAGGGACGGGATATAGGGGAGCGTACGTGTCCTGCTTTGGAGCGGAAGACGAGTTGCGCCAGGTGTGACCCGTGCAACGTGGTCTGCGGCTGGGGCGGGGCTGGGGCATTCAGCGATGGAAAGCTGACTCTCTCCACAGATGTTGGCGGGATGCTGGAGGCTTATGTCGGCAGCGCTGGGCTGAAGAAGCTCATAGAGGAGGTCGATCGAGTCTACCTGGAGCATGGGGCGCCGGAAACTGTATGGGGCCTCGAAGAGGAGAAGATTGCGGACCTCCGTGACAGGGCCAAATTGGCTGATCTGACGTTTGTGCCTGCCAGAATACGCCATCTTGGCACTGGACGAACAGTTAATATCCTGGAAAGGATGAAAGACGGTCTGGACGGCAGAGTGGACATCGAACTCGATACCAGTGTGAATTCGGTAGTGGCATCGGAGGGGGTAGTTCGCGGTGTTGAGACATCCGATGGGCGGTTCATAAGCGGCAAATGCGTTATCCTTGCTCCCGGACGCGAAGGTGCCGAATGGCTCGCCGATCAGGCTCGGCATCTCGGCCTTCGGATGGCCATCAATCCAGTGGACATAGGCGTCAGGGTTGAACTGCCTGCAGTAGTGATGAAGGACATAACCGATGTGGTGTATGAATCGAAGTTCATATACTACTCCAAATCCTTCGATGATAAGGTTCGCACTTTCTGCATGTGCCCATATGGCGAAGTGGTGACTGAGAACAACGACGGTCTGATCACAGTCAACGGGCACAGCTACGCGGAGCGCAAGACGGAGAACACCAATTTCGCTCTGCTTGTTAGCAAGAGCTTTACTGAGCCATTCAGGGAGCCAATACAATACGGAAAATACGTAGCGGGCCTTGCAAACTTGCTCGCCGGGGGAGTCCTCGTTCAGAGGCTTGGGGATCTGATGGTCGGCAGGCGTACCACTGAGGAAAGGCTGATGAAAGGTACAGTCACCCCTACCCTCAAGGATGCAACCAGCGGGGATCTGAGCCTTGTTTTTCCATACAGGCATCTCGTGGACATCATGGAGATGCTGCAGGCCCTGGACAAAGTGGCGCCAGGGGTTTACTCCCGGAACACCCTGCTTTATGGGGTAGAAGCCAAGTTTTACTCGAACCGCCTGGAACTTTCGCGCAGCCTTGAGACGGAAATCGGAAATCTCTTTGCAGCCGGGGATGGGGCCGGCGTCACCCGTGGACTGATGCAAGCATCAGCATCGGGGGTAGTGGCAGCCAGAGAGATTCTATCGCGATTCGAGTAGGACTGGTCTGGCGCTAGGGGCCTTCTGATGGAGAGAGTGGATGTATTCGTGCGCAGTCTCATCTCATTTTGTGAGCGGGGCATAATAGGTGCAAAAGCGACGAATGGCAGGAATGCACATGAAGAAACCTGTTCCGCTCCTTTCACGGCCGGTGCGCCGACCTACTGAACCATCGGTCTCAAAGCGTGATAGCTCGTCTAGCAGCATGGTTCAGAGTCAAGCAGCCTGCTTGGAGAACGCACTTGGCGTTCCGTCAGACTTGGTAATAAAGCACGTATCGGATAGTATCTGTGTGGTGTTTCTAGAACCCATAGTAGACGGGGCGGCAGTAAGAGAAAGCCTCCTCAAACCATTGAGCAAGCTAGAGAGCGATGAGATTCTGGATGCAGTCTCCGTGGGAGCCAAACTTCCGGTTGCCTCCGTGGAGCAAGCACCGAGCCTTGATGATGCGGTAGAAGGTCTTCTCGACGGAAAGGTGGCTCTCATCGTTGATGGCTGCGTCGCTCCTTTCCTGCTCGATCTGAGGGGCAGGGTAGTCCGACAGATAGAAGCCCCCGTATCACAGCCGTCAGTCAGGGGTCCTAGGGATTCCTTCAATGAGAGGCTTTATGACAACCTTGCTTTGATCAGGCAAAGAGTCAGAAACCGAAATCTGAGAGTTTGGGAAACAGTAGTGGGCAGCGAGACACGGACCCGGGTGGCCATGTGCTACCTTGAGGGCAAAGCTTCAGAGGACGTTGTGGAGGTGGTAAAGCAGAGGCTATTAGAGATTGATGCCCCCAACGTACTTGACAGCTCCTATCTGCTGCCGTACCTTGCGATGAGAAGATGGATGCTGTTTCCTCCTGCGGCTGCGACTGAGCGCGCGGATCGGGCGGCGGCGGGCATACTCAACGGCAGAATTGTGGTCATATGCGACAATTCCCCTTTCGTTCTTGTCATGCCCATACAGCTTCTCGCGCTGTTTCAGGCCAGCGAGGACCATTATAACTTGAGCATACATTCTTTGCTGCTCAGAACCGTGCGGGCGATTGGCTGGTTCGCGGCCACGATTGCTCCTGGGGTATATGTGGGCCTTGCGTCGTTCAACCCGGGAATCTTGCCTCCCAATGCGATAATGACTCTGTCCGCGGCAAGGCAAGGCGTTCCGTATCCTCCAATCATAGAAGTCTTGATCATGGATATTGCTTTGGAGATGCTCGCCGAAGCCAGCGCTAGGCTCCCCACGTATATCGGAGGAGCGGCGATGGTAGTTGGAGGGCTTGTGCTAGGAACAGCGGCTGCAGAGGCCAGGCTTGTAAGCACAGTGATGATAGTTGTTGTTGCAGTGACTGCAATCGGCTCTTTTGCTATGCCGGATTATCAGAACGAGCTTTCGTGGCGCGCAGCCAAATACCTGTACACGGTTTTCGCTGCTTTCCTCGGCATCTATGGATTGGCGACTGCCGGATTCATCATCCTCGTATATCTTTGTTCTATGGACGTCCTTGGAGTATCTTACATGTCTCCGTTTGCTCCCTGGAGGTGGACGGCTATCGCCAAGGATACGATGGTGAGGGTGCCCACGCCTCTCGGCATTGAGCTGGAGAAGGTGCAGCGCAAGGAAGAAGCCGAGGGTACTGCCGATGCGTGAAGCATATCTCAGTTGGCCGGAAGCAGCGTGGCTTGTGATGCAGTATACAATCTGCGCCAACTATCTTGCGCTGCCGCAGATGCTATATCACATGGCGGGGCGTTCAGGTTGGGTGGTGCCATTTATTGCGATAGCTCCAGCTATGGCCGGTTCGTGGGCAGTCTATCGCTTGCACATGGCCTATCCTAAGCATCGGGTTGGGCAGTTTCTTCCGCAACTTGCCGGCAGACATCTTGGGGTTGTCATAGGTCTGATATACTCCTTGTTCTGGTTGAGCGGCGCAGCCATAAACACCATGCTGTTTGCCCACTATATATCAGCTACCATACTCGGGTTTACCCCGCCTGCAATCCATGCGATCATCAATTCGGGGCTTGCTGTTATGGTAGCGCTATATGGGCTCAAGACTCTGGTCAGGTTCACTGATGCTCTCTTCTTGCCAATTGTTGTTTTTCTCATCTTCTCGTGGATCTCTCCGTTCCTCGAAGATAAGCTCGATCTGTCGCACCTATTGCCATTGCGCGCATCGGAACTGGCAGCTGATCCGTTTGGCCTTATGATAGCTGCGACATCTATGTACCATGGTTACACCGTAATTCTAATTGCAGGGCCTGCGTTTAACCCGCCCGGACGAAGCGCATTGTTAGCTGCCACGGTTGGCACCCTCCTGGCAGTCCCGGGGTTTGTAACTTTTTCTGCCTATCCCATTGCCGCATTCGGCTGGCCTTTAGCCGGCGATTTTGCATACCCTGCCGGCTCGTTCCTGGAAGTTCTGGCACCAGGAGGCCAGGGATTCCCGGTCCGGCGTTTCGACTTCATCCTAACCATGTTCTTCCGTTTCATCATGGTCATCGCATCCATTACCTATTTCTTCAGCGCGGCACAGACATTGAGCGACTTGGTGTCTCCCAAAGCGGAGAAGATTCATCCTGTACTAGTGCTAGCTTTGGGGGCGTTGATAGGCTTTTCCTTTGTTGTATTGCCAGATCTCAGTTCTCTCTTGGCGTTTGTGCGCATTTGGCTTGCGCTGGGAGCCAT
>DUWJ01000013.1 GCA_012842765.1 Bacillota bacterium
CAGTCTTATCCCCAAGGCGAGCCGTGATGTTACAAGTCTGGCCGATGCAGTAGCTGATCTCATCGAGCGATGACTCCAGGTCGGATATGCATGCGCGAACAACAGTGGCGTGAGGAGGATTCGACAAGAGCGGCGCAACCACTCCCGCATGTATCCTCGATGACCGCAGCTAATCCCTGGAGCCCGGGTTTCCAAGACTGAGGAACTCCTTCGAGAACTGCTATCGCCCGGTGATCAGAAACGAAATTGGGTCCACCCCCATAATAAAGATCGGATATCATGTCATCATAGCCCCTGAACAGCGGATGGCTGCCCGGCCGTTGACGAACAGCTATCCAAGTCCCTATAACTCCTCGTCCTTGAGATGGAGCGTCTACAAGGTTCAGCTCAAATTGTGGCGCTGACGCCAGATACGCCCCTGCACAGATGCCCAGATAGCCACCGCCAGATTCCACAAACGAGCGTATGTTCGCCTTCCCCGCAGGTCCAAGAGCGTATGACTGCACATCCTGAGCCCCTCCAGGCATCACAAGGATGTCATAATCATCGAGAGCTCCACGCCTGATCTCGATGTCTGTCACATAACGTGGATACACACCGACGAGCTCCAGAGATGAAGCTATGTCAGCAGCGCCCGAGTATGTCCGATCGCCCTGATAGACCGCAACGCTTACGGGCCTGAGGCGGAAAGCCGAAATCCGTGGTTCGCCGCTGGCGAAGCGCCTGGCATAGACGATTGTATAGGGGACTCCTAGCCTGTCCGCAAGTTCTTGAGCAAGCGCTGCAACTGAAGGGGTGCCGTCAGGCGCGGGAACCCAGAAACTGCCGCGCGGAAGCATGTCGTCCTCATACTCAAAGGGCTCAGCTATCCAGAATGCCGGAAGGCCTAACCTCATAAGCATGTTCACAAGCCTGTAGGCGCGAAGCTGCTCTGCATATGCCGAAGAGCCGTCAGATATCGTCCCTACAGGAACAAACAGGCCGAGTATCCCTTCGCCCTCCGCCGTTTGGGCTGTAGCCTTCACCCCAACCAGACCCATGACGACAATCAGAGCCAACCCCACTACAGTGTGAGAGAACGTCTTCACATTCATCTCCGCCATCACCGTCCCCATAGCGACGGGGTGGGGCAACAGCTCCACCCCTTGCCTCTTTGCTCCGCTTGCGACTACTTCAGAGCGTCAGTCATCGCTGACCATCGTTCTTCGTTCATAGTGCCGAACCTGAACAGAGCAACGCCCTCGGCCCCTGCCCCAAGGCCGGCCTCGATAGCCTTTTGCACCGCGTCACGATCGGCCTTTTCGCCATAGGCCTGAACTCCTATGTAGACTGGCACGTCATCGCCAACAAGCTTAGCTGCTCCACGTGCCACATCCCCAACCCAGGCAGGGGTTTTTCCGTAATCAAGATGATAGGCCATGGGGCAGACGAAATCGTAAAGTTCTCCGGCGTCCTCATAGCTCTGACCATAGTGGCACATCGCAAAGGAGTTTGTCTCCGGGAAGGCGCCTTCAGGCATCAGGCTTGCAGAAAAGATCACATCTGGCTTTGCCAGCTTGGCGGCGGCGCGCATGCTGGCCGCGGCATCGCGTATCTCGGCCTGGCGCATGTTGACCCAGGCGACGACATCTGCGTCGCCAGACTCGTATGCCTCGAAGAATCGGTTTGGATTGGCGTTGCTTGCATAGAAAGTCTCAAACATGACCTCGCGGACCCGATCGACGTTGATTCCCAGGGCAGTTGCCTTTTGAACGTGGTCGGGGCAAAAACAGTAGACCGCGTGGCCGTAGCGTATGTAATCCAG
>DUWJ01000437.1 GCA_012842765.1 Bacillota bacterium
ACTGGCAAATGTGCTATTGGTAGGGATCTTGTTTGCCTACATGTTCTTGCGGAGCGGCAGCGTGTGGATGCCCGTGGGTTACCACATCACCTGGAACTATTTCCAGGGCTATGTTTTCGGGTTTCCGGTGAGCGGGGCAGAAGTGGAGGGTGCCTACACTGTTGCAGCAAGCCGCAATGACTTTCTGACAGGCGGGGCGTTCGGCCCTGAGGGCGGGTTATTGGCGACTACGGCGATCTTGGCAGGTTTCTACATAGTATGGCGGTTCACCGGGGGCGGGAACCCGTGGCGCACGAGAGAGCCGGAAGGCGATTCTGAGTTTCTGTAGCAATGCGGGAAGGCTTAGTTTGAACATGATCAGCGGATGAGTCTGATCAAGGCGAATGTTATTCCTGACTGACCAGCGAAGGATTTGATTGGAGATGTTGGGCGACATACGGTTTTTGAGCGTGACCCAAAGAAGACGGCAAGGCTGCTTGCGGCCGTGCCCGGATTGTAGATACTGCGAAGGTCCGGTACTATGAGTTATATTAGGGATTCGCAATCGAGCACTGGGCCTTTGACCCTGACGGACGTTCGTACTTTCGCAGCTGATTGCCTGGGGCTGTCAGTCCCCTGTCTTCAAATCCAAGCATTTCGTAGTATGCGCAAAGAGTTGGGTTTCCTGCATCGCATTCCAGTCTGACTAGCCGCCTGCCCTTGGAGGCTATATAAGAGGATGCCCACTCAAGGAGGGCTCGCCCGACGCCGGCGCCTGCCCACTCCTGCTTGACTCCGAAGCCATACACATACCCTGCTAAGCGGTCGCTGCCAGCATCCTCCCACGAGCAAGAATCGGCCCACTTGATCCAGAGGACTGCTGCGGGAGAACCACTGATGAAGCCGATGAAGTAATCGCAGTCTCGTATTTTTTCTGCTACATGTTGTTGGCCTTCTGCGGTGAAAAGCCAAAAGGGAACCCGCTTTCCGCGTTCCACAACTCGCCGGCAACTGTCAAGAAGGACTCCATAGGCGTCGTGCATGTGTTTTGCGGTGGCTCGCATGATGCACATAGGGCCTGCTTTAGTCGGGATTTCACAGACATTAGAATAAGGCTTCAGCAAGCTCAAGTAGAATGTCTGTCCCGACTCGGCTTGGCCTAGCAACTCGAAGCCGCAATCTTGAGCGATATGGGCAATAGCGGAGCAGTTTTGGGATTTGTCGGGCCAGCCCACTCCGTAGGCGCATGTTGTGGCGCCGGCGCCTGTCACAATCTTCAGCTCGATTATGAACAGATCATCGCCGGGCTTTGCAGGAGGTATCTCTGCGTCCCATATCCGGAGCCTTCCTCCTGGCGCAAGCACCCTGAAGATCTCCGAGAGGACCCGTGGGATCGATTCCGGGGACATGTACATCAGGCTGAAAAAGCAAGTCGCCTCATCGAAGGACCCGTCCAAAAACTGCATGCTTCTCGCGTCCATCACTAGCCGGAGCGCGTCATTGGATGACTCCTCCAGCTCCTCCCTGAGGATATCGATGGCGACTACTTGTCTTCCGAGGACAGAGCCTATGATTCCCTCGCCGCCTCCGCCCACGTCCAGAACGAGACCTGGCGCGGTCAGCCCTGACAGGTTTATGGTATCGAAAGCCATGGTCTAATCGCCCCTCCATCACTCAAGGATGTCGCAATTGCAGAGCACTTTCATTATGGTTCCACTTTTATAGTCCGGTTCCTGCGAGCATACAGAATCTATAAGGGCTGCAAGTTCTGAGTAGACCGCATTACATATAACGAGTGTGCCATCAGCATAGGCCTTATCGATCAGCCCTTTGGTAGCGCATCGGGGAGCAGGATGCCGACAAGAGCGTCTGTGTCAACGGAGCTGATCACGCAT
>DUWJ01000086.1 GCA_012842765.1 Bacillota bacterium
ATGGATCGAACGGATCATGTAGCCCCGGCCTCCCAGGCCGAGCCGGCACAAACAGGCCACTAAGCTCAGTCTGCTTGTTGAAGACCGTTTCCCCGCTCTCTCGCCACAAACTCGCTTGGCTCCTTATCTCAGAAGGAGTAAATATGATGCCCAAGCGCTCCTTTTCGGCGCCATCGAGACCGATCAATCTGTCAAGTTCGCACGTCATGGATGCATCCTCTCCCCCAAACTGATCTAGCCGTCAGTTCGGCTACGCCGTACAGGGTGGGCGCGCTCAGCAAACCGCTCCACACGCTGCGATCCGAAGCTTGGAAGCACATGAAGACCCTAGCTAAGGTCTGCGTATTCCTGTCCAAACTGAGCGGCAGCTCCAATAATGCCTGCGTCGTCGCCAAACGTTGCCCTCTTGATCTCCAATTCTTCCGCAAATGGTGACCTGTAGATCTTTCTGATGCGCATTCTCAAAGGATCGACTATCACATCTTCCACCTGAGAAAGCCCTCCCCCGATCACCACTACATCCGGATCCAGCACATTTATGACATTCACGAAACCCAAAGCAAGATAGTTCACGACCCTATCCATTACATCCACTGCCCGGGGCTCTCCATTCCGGGCGGCCTCAACAACCTCCTCAGACCGCATCCCCGCCGCTCGCGCTATGGCAGGACCGGCAGCAAGACGTTCGAGGCATCCCGCCATGCCGCAGACGCATCTAGGGCCATCAGGATCTATACATGTATGCCCCATCTCAGAGGCGCTGTTGTGCGCGCCGCGCAGAAGCTTGCCGTTGGCTATATAGCAGGAAGCTATGCCGGTTCCAAGGGTGACATAAAGAAAGTAATCGCTCTTGCCATGACCTCCGTATATGTACTCTCCCGCAGCGGCCACCGCAACATCATGATCCACCATCACCGGCAGACCCAGGCGAAGCTCCAACATTCTCTTTACGTTGACTGTTTCCCTAGCCCAGCTTGCATTTACTGCCTGAATAACCTCGCCGGACTCATGGTCCACACGACCGGGAATCCCTACGCCAACACCCTCCACCTCATTCATATCGAGCCCTGCGACGTCGACCACGGTTCTCACATGCTCGGCAACGATGTCCATGACCTCATCGGGACCCATATCGCTGCTCCATGCACGCTCTTTCTCGTATGCCAACACCTCGTACCCACGCACCGCTCCCACGCGGAGATGAGTGCCCCCAATGTCTACCCCCACCGCCATCCGTCCGCTATCCGCCAACTCAAATCACTCCCACACCTGAGCTGTAACCAGTGGGACCAATTCAGAACATGTCCCAGAACTACTCTGACTCGGCAAGGTCCCTTAATATCTCCTTCCACAGCAGGGCGCTTGCTCCAACTAGGCCCGCGTCACGTCCGAATTTGGAAGCTGTAATAGTCACCGCGCTCCCCACCTCAATCAAGACCCGACTCATCGCGGAGCTCCTTGCCGCTTCTATGAACTCGGTGTCCGAGGGACGAATTTGCCCTCCCAAGATTATGAGTTCAGGGTTGAAGACGTTTATCAGGTTAGCAATCCCAACACCCAAATACTCGCCAGCGCGATGCACTATCCTCCGGGCATTGGCATCGCCAGCTTCAGCAGCATCCAACACGTTGAATGGATCGACGTACCGCTCTTCAGGGTCGCCGCTGTGCCCCTCCGCGTCTCTGTCGGATTTTGCAGCCATAGAAGATATCGCCCTTAGGCTGGCCATCTGTTCCATACAACCCCAGCTTCCACACTTGCACGCTGGCCCGTCATAGTCAATGCTTACATGCCCAAACTCGCCAGCCATTCCAGTCGAACCTGTGTAAACCCGTCCATCCAGCAGCATGCCGATGGCAATCCCCGGCCCCACCCAAAGATAAATTGCGTTCTGCATGTTTTTGGCCGCGCCGTACCATTCCTCGGCAAGGAGGGCAACATGGGTGTCTTTACCGATGAACACCGGATATTCGAAATGCTTCTGAATGGCTGCCTTGATAGGCACATTGAACCAGTTCAAAGCGACTGATTTGAGCACCGTGCCAGTGGCAGCATCAACCAGACCAGGAGTGGTAACGCCGATTCCAACCACCTGGCCTGAGCGCGCTTCCGGGGTATCCAGTATCTCATTTATGGCGTCAACTATGTCGGCAACAGTGACTCCTTTCGCAGACCCGATGCGCCGCTCTCCACGGCAAAGCACGTTGCCGTCCATGTCCAAGAGCGCCGCGATCTGATCTGCCCCGGCGAGGTCCACTGCGACCATGATTCTTGATCCCTTATCAAGCTCCACCAGCTTTGGTTTGCGTCCTCCCCCGGATCTCCCATAACCAACCTCACGCACGAAACCCTGCTCGATAAAGTTGCTGACGATGTTGGTGACCGCGGCAGAAGTAAGCCCTGTGAGTCTTGCTATCTCTCGCCTCGTGATGGGCTGGTTCGTCCGTATGACGTCCAGCACAAGCTGTCTGTTGTGGATACCCACCTGAACCGAGTTTCTGCCCGACTGTTCTTGCCTCACATTCCCACAATCCTTTTACTAAGACTTTGGCTTTCAGTTTGATAAAGTAGTTCTCCATCTGCTTGGAAACTCCTCCTCCTTTCTCCAGAAAGTTTTGTGCCGCGCCCATTTGTGTGTTTGGCTCGAGGTAAACAGATGCAATTCACTCGGCAGTCTTGTATGTCGGGGCAGACATACTCATGATGACGAGAACATTTCGCAGGAGCGTACCCGCGTATGAGTCCAGTTGGATACTTAGTAAGCCATCTAAAAGGCTTCCACAGCCAGCCGAGCCTCGGACCACAGACGTCGTACATCAACCTTTAAGTGTTATCTAAGGATTGTCATATGTGCTATGCCCAAAATCAGTAGTGACATTATCACAGACGCGTAACACGCGTCCGAAATTGGCATTGCACTTTTGCAGGAATCGTATATAATATCTTAGCGTCGGCAGTAAACTTGGAGTTTACCTGTGTTGAACTTTTCAACTTGAAGTTTACCCGGCCTAAACCCAACAGATAAGCGAGGAGCGACGGATGAAGATAGGGCCAAGAATCAAGAACCTTCGGCTGAAAAAAGGTCTAACCCAGGAAGAGCTGGGCGAACGCACTGATTTAACCAAAGGCTACATATCCCAAATCGAACGCGACCTGAGCTCGCCGTCGCTGGAAACCTTCTTCGACATTCTTGAAGTGCTCGGCTGCACGCCCAAGGAATTCTTCAGCGACGAAGAACGTGAGCAAAAGGTCGTGTACACAGATGAGGACCTGACCGAATTCGTCGACGATGAACGGGGTTACCGCATCCAGTGGCTGGTCCCTGAATCAAATGAAAACGAGATGGAGCCGATTATGCTCACCCTCGAAAAAGGCGGAAGCTTCAAACAGTTCGAGCCTTCCCTTGCCGACACTTTTGCCTACGTGCTGAGCGGAAGGATCAAAGTTTCGCTCGGAAAACGAACTTACTATGCTAAGGCAGGCCAAACCGTCTACTACCAAGCATCTGAAGAGCACCAGATTTCCAACGACAATGACGGACCATCAGAATTGCTTCTGGTGGCAACTGATTCCTATTTATGATGTAAAGAGTTGTGCATCGTGCATGATATCCTACTTCCATCCGCGGGGAGGGGACAAGAATGGCCAAAAACACAATCATCCGTTTCAAGAACGTCACCAAACAATACGACGATGACCCCCCGGTGTTGACAGATGTCAGCTTTGAACTGGAGCGGGGCAAATTCTACACATTGCTCGGCCCTTCCGGCTGCGGAAAAACGACGATCATCCGCTTAATCGCAGGCTTCGTTGAGCCCACAGTCGGCGAGATCTACTTTGACGGCCAGGAGATAAGCAAGATTCCGCCTGACAAGCGCCGGGTAAACACCATATTCCAGGACTATGCATTGTTTCCTCATTTGAACGTGTTCGAGAACGTCGCCTTCGGACTGCGCGTCAAGAGGATGAAAGAAGACGTGATTAGGGAGAAGGTCCGGGAAGCGCTACGTTTCGTCAATCTGGAAGGCTTGGAGAACCGGGACATTGCGGGTATGTCCGGCGGCCAGCAGCAACGCGTGGCCATCGCGCGAGCCATAGTCAACGAACCGGAAGTGCTGCTTCTGGACGAACCGCTTTCAGCCCTTGATCTGAAGCTCCGCACGGAAATGCAGTACGAGCTGAGAGAGCTTCAGCGCAGTCTGGGCATTACATTCGTCTTTGTCACACATGACCAGGAAGAAGCCCTTGCACTTTCCGATGAGGTTTTTGTCTTGAACAACGGTCGGATTGAGCAGCGCGGAACGCCCATGGACATCTATGATGAGCCGGTCAACAGGTTTGTGGCTGATTTCATAGGCGAATCCAACATTATTTCAGCCACGATGATCAAAGACTACCTTGTCGAATTTGTCGGCAATCAGTTTGAATGCGTGGACAAGGGATTTCATCCTAACGAACCGGCCGAAGTCGTGATTCGTCCCGAGGACCTGGAGATCACGCCGAAGGATCAAGGGAAGCTTCAGGTTTACGTGGATTCCCAGCTCTTCCGCGGCGTGCACTACGAGATTTGCTGCTACGACAAGGAAGGCAATGAATGGCTTGTCCATTCCACCAAAAAAGTAGCGGTAGGCGATGAGATCGGACTCAATTTCGGCCCCGAAGACATACACGTGATGAGGTTGGGCGAGACGGAAGACGAATTCGACAGACGTTTGGAGTCGTATGAAGAGGTGCGCCATGCAGGCTAAAGCGCGCAACATCTACCTTATCCCCTATATGCTATGGATCATCATGTTCGTCATTGCGCCGATCGTGCTAATTGTCTACTACTCCATGTACGACATTGACGGAGTATGGACTCTCGCAAACTACAAGAGATTCTTTACCCCGGTGTACTTGCGAATGACGCTGAGGTCGTTTTGGTACGCCATCTTGATCACGGGAGTCTCGCTGATTGTTGCATATCCGACGGCATACTTGCTGACCAAGACAGCACACAAGGAATTGTGGCTTCTTCTCATCATATTACCGTCATGGATAAACTTGCTTCTCAAGGTGTATGCCTTCATAGGCATCTTGGGGCTCTACGGTCCCATCAACTCCTTTCTCGAGCTTGTGGGCATTGGGGCAAAACAGATTCTATTCACAGATTTCAGCTTCATCTTTGTAGCTGTTTACATCTTCATCCCATACATGATACTGCCCATATTCAACGCCCTTGAGGAGCTCAACCCGTCCTTGGTTGCAGCAGCCCGCGACCTCGGAGCATCTCCTTGGGCAACATTCCGTCGGGTGATATTCCCCTTGACGATGGGCGGGGTGAAGTCGGGCTGTCGAGCGGTTTTCATCCCGGCCTTGTCGTTGTTCATGATAACGCGCCTGATTGCCGGAAACAGGGTAATCACTTTGGGCACCGCCATTGAACAACATTTCCTTGTTACGCAGGACTGGGGCATGGGCTCTACTCTTGCCGTCTTCCTGATCATTGTAATGGGACTGACGATGTTTGTGACAGAAAGTGGAAATCGGGTGAGGTAACATGAAGAAAACAGGAAAGCTGTCCGTCATCTATCTGGTTTTGGTATTCATCATATTGTACACCCCCATCTTCTACCTGATTTACTACTCATTTAACAGTGGAGGTTCCATGCACCATTTTCAGGAGTTCACGCTTGACTGGTATGAAGAGGTGTTCCACGATACACGCCTCTTCATCATCCTTCTGAATACACTGGTAGTCGCGCTTCTCTCTTCAGCGATATCGACGATTATAGGGGTAGCGGGGGCACTTGCCATCACGCGGGTGAGGAGTAAACGGACCCGCAATGCGCTGCTCACTTTGAACAATGTGATGATAGTCAGCCCGGATGTGATCATCGGAGCGTCTTTCCTGATTCTCCTGACAGCGATCGGTGTCAATCTAGGATTCTTCTCCGTTTTGATCTCTCATATTGCCTTCAGCGTGCCCATCGTCGTCCTGATGGTGCTGCCAAAGCTAGAGGAGATGAGTCCGACATTGGTGGACGCCGCCCGGGATCTAGGAGCGAGCAGCCGGGATGTGCTAACGAAAGTGGTGATCCCCTATATTTCGCCTGGCATATTCGCAGGTTTTTTCATGGCCTTAACCTACTCCCTCGACGATTTCGCGGTCACCTTTTTCGTGACGGGAGGCGGCTTTTCAACGCTGTCGGTGGAGATATACTCGCTGGCAAGGCGGGGAATCTCGTTGACCATTAATGCGCTCTCTACGCTGATTTTCCTGGCTACCTTAGCATTGGTCATCGGTTACTACATCATAACCAAGCGGGGATCCAAGCCCAGCGGAGCGGAGGCACGGGAATGAAAAAGGTTACTCAGATGTTCACCATAGTCTTTGCCGCAGCATTCGCGCTGATGTACCTAACTTCATACCTTAATGCCTTGCACGGCTATTCGGGCCCAAATACGCTCACCATTTATAATTGGGGAGATTATATTGACCCTTATTTGATCAAGGAATTTGAACGTGAGACAGGCCTCAAGGTCATCTATCAGACCTTCGATTCCAATGAGGCGATGTTGACAAAGATTGCCCACGGCGGTGTCACGTTCGATGTAGTGATTCCGTCTGACTATGCCATAAGCAAGATGAAGGAACAGGGATTGCTCATTCCCCTGGATCATTCTAAGCTTCCAAACTTAAAGCACATCGATGCTCGTTTCCTGGATTTGCCCTTCGACGAGAAGAACGTGTATTCCATCCCCTATTTCTGGGGAACGTACGGGATCATCTATAACCCCGAG
>DUWJ01000438.1 GCA_012842765.1 Bacillota bacterium
CGGCTATACTGACCGGAGCTCGTGCTCCAATCGTGCTCACGTCGCGCTCAGACTCTCCTGAAGCCAGGCTGAACTCGCTCGCGCTGGCTATTGCAACGTCATAGTAACGGAGGTGGTTGGAGTGAGCGATTTCAGGGTTCTCGTCATTAACCCCGGGTCCACTTCAACGAAGGTAGCCGTCTTTGAAGGAGATCGTTCAGCGGCGTCCGAAAGTCTCAGACATGATGCCGATATGATAGCTTCCTACCCCCGGATCTTCGATCAGTTTGATATGCGAAAGGAAGCCGTGTTCGACTTCATGGAAAGGTTACCGTTTCCTGCAGATACTCTGTCAGCCGTGGTTGGACGTGGTGGGGTATTGCCTCCTATGGAGGGCGGAGTCTACATCGTAGATGATGTGCTGGTGGATGCCCTGTATGAATGGGGATGGAATCACGCTTCAAGCCTTGGTGGAATCATAGCCAAGGAAATAGCCGATTCTTTGGGGATTCCCTCTTATATTGCTGACCCAACAACAACTGACGAGCTTGACAACATTGCCCGCATGACTGGCATTCCCGGGATTGAACGCCGGAGTGTCTTCCATGCCCTCAATCAAAAGGCGATGGCGCGCAAAGCCGCGCGCGATTTGGGGCGGAAATATGAGGAGTGTAACTTCATAGTGGTTCACCTCGGTGGGGGCATCAGTATAGGCGGACACAAGCGCGGGCGCGTTGTCGAGGTCAGCAACGCGTTGGATGGAGAAGGTCCATATTCATCTGAGCGGTCCGGTAGCCTTCCCAATACGTCTTTGGTGAAGCTCTGCTTCTCAGGAAAATACACAGAGGCGGAAATGAGAAGGAAGATAACCGGACAAGGCGGCCTTGTGGCATATCTTGGAACAAATTCGTTGCTGGATGTTGAGAAGAAGATTGAGGAAGGAGATGATTATGCCAGGATTTGCTATGAAGGTATGGCCTATCAAGTAGCAAAGGAGATAGGCCGTGTGGCTTGTGCCCTTTCAGGAGATGTGGATGCGATCATCCTTACAGGAGGCGCTGCGAATTCGAAAATGCTTGTGTCCTGGATTGAGGAGCGAGTCAAATTCATTGCCAGCGTGATGGTGTATCCTGGTGAAGCAGAGATGGAGGCGCTGGCCGATGCAGGCCTCAGGGTCCTCCGGGGTCTTGAGGAACCCAAACGAATGATGTTGGGAGGAGGCGGCCGATGACGAAAGTTGTATTTGACGAGGAAAAGTGCAAGGGTTGTGGGTTGTGTGTGCAGTTTTGCCCCAAGAAAGCGATAATTATGGCCGAGAGGATAAACACCAAAGGCTATCACCCCGCTGTCCTCGCAGATGAGGAGAACTGTATTTCTTGCGGGATTTGCGCACGAATGTGTCCTGACGCTGTTATCGAAGTATTCAAACCCTGAGGAGGGCAGTATGCATGGCAGAACGCAAATTGTTTAAAGGAAATGAAGCCGTTGCTGAGGCTGCCGTCAGGGCTGGGTGCAGGTACTTCTTCGGGTATCCGATAACTCCCCAGAACGAAATCCCTGAGTACATGGCCCGAAGGTTGCCTGAAGTCGGCGGCCTGTTTCTGCAGGCTGAGAGTGAAGTAGCGGCCATAAACATGGTTTATGGGGCCGCTGGAACCGGAGCGCGCGTAATGACTTCATCATCGAGCCCTGGCATTAGTCTCAAGCAGGAAGGAATATCTTACATAGCCGGAGCCGAGTTGCCGTGTCTCATAGTCAACATGGTCCGGGGAGGACCGGGGCTGGGCGGAATTCAGCCGGCTCAGAGCGACTATTTCCAGGCAGTGAAGGGCGGCGGACATGGCGATTATTACACAATCGTATATGCCCCTGCATCGATACAGGAAATGGTTGACTTGACTATGCAGGCATTCGATGTGGCCGAAACATACCGCATGCCGGTGATGATCCTTGGAGACGGGGTGCTCGGTCAGATGATGGAACCAGTAGAGTTCCGGGATCCTGTGCCAAGAGAACTCCCGCCCAAGGACTGGGCGACTACCGGGGCAAAAGATGGACGCGCCCCACGTCTGATAAACTCTATCTACCTGAAACCCGATGAGCTGTTCAAACATAACCTCAAGATAGCCGAAAGGTTCGAACAGGCGAAGAAGAACGAAGTGATGTGCGAGAAGGCGAATACTGATGATGCCGACATCGTGCTAGTGGCCTACGGGACCACTGCTAGGGTGTGCCGGTCAGTTATGGACAGGGCTCGCGCTGCCGGGCTCAAGGTCGGACTGATCCGTCCCATCACGGTCTCTCCGTTCCCGTACGATGACATTGCCGAGGTTGCCCGCACTGCCAAGGCTTTCTTGACGGTGGAGATGAGCCTCGGGCAGATGGTGGAAGACGTGAAAGTGGCGGTGTACGGTGCTGCTCCAGTCCACTTTTACGGAACTACCGGCGGCGTGATTCCAACTGCCGCCGATATTATGGCGCGCGTCGAGGAGATTGCCAGGGCGGAGGTGCGGAAATGAAGCAAGTATATTCTGTTCCAAAGTCACTGCAACCAAGGTCGACGCATTACTGCCCCGGTTGCACCCATGGGATAGTGCACAAACTGGTTGCGGAGGCCATCGACGATCTCGAGATCAGGGACCGCGCCATTGGAGTGGCGCCGGTGGGGTGCGCAGTCTTCGCATACGACTACTTCGACTGCGATTTCCAGCAGGCGGCACATGGGCGTGCCCCGGCTGTTGCTACAGGAATAAAGCGGGCAGTGCCCGACTCGGTCGTATTCACGTATCAGGGTGATGGCGATTTGGCTTCGATTGGAGCCGCTGAAATAGTCCATGCCGCGATGAGAGGCGAGCGCATTACTGTGATATTCGTCAACAACGCCATATACGGCATGACCGGCGGCCAGATGGCTCCGACTACGTTGGTGGGCCAGAAAGCCACTACCGCGCCTTTTGGCAGACAGAAGGAGCACTGCGGCAGCCCGCTTCGGATTTCAGAGATGTTGGCCACGATTCCCGGTGCAGCATACATCGCCAGGGTTGCACTTTCATCCCCGGGAAATGTTGCAAAGGCAAAGACTGCTATCAGGAAGGCATTCGAGACGCAACTGGCCGGCGAGGGATTTGCCCTTGTGGAGTGCTTGTCTACATGTCCGACAAACTGGGGAATGGCTCCATACGAGGCAATGCAATGGCTGGAGGAGAACATGATACCATACTATCCCCTTGGAGAGTTCCGAACTCCGGAAGGGGGGGCTGAATAATGCTTGAGGAACTGATCATATCTGGATTCGGCGGGCAGGGCGTAATGGTTATTGGCCAGTTGCTGTCCTATGCAGGCCTGCTCGAAGGGAAAAACGTGTCGTGGATACCTTCATATGGGCCTGAGATGCGTGGTGGCACCGCCAACTGCTCGGTTGTGATATCAACAGATCCGATAGGTTCGCCTATCGTGTCGGAGCCATTATCGGTCATAGTCATGAATAGGCCTTCACTCGACAGGTTCGAATCCGCACTGAGGCCAGGGGGACTGCTCGTATACAACAGTTCTCTGATAGATAGAGCTCCGATTCGCACGGATGTAAGGGTGATTGCAGTTCCAGTCAACGACATGGCTGCCGAGCTCGGATCTGATCGGGTGGGCAACATGTGCGCCCTTGGCGCGTATCTTGCTGCGACACGCGTGGTATCAATTGATTCCATAGCTGAGAGTCTTAAGGAGGTACTGCCTCCAAGGAGGCATGACCTTATACCACTCAACCTCAAAGCGTTGGAAGCTGGAAGAGAACTGATTAAGTAGGCGCAAATACCCATGGATCAGGCATTTCTTGAGGAGCTGTTGTGCCTGTGCGGAGCCTGTTTTGGAATAGTGGCACATCACATCGCCGCTGAAACTCGATGCGCGGCAAAGATGGCAATTGGTGATCAATTGCGAGCTCAGCAAGACAATCAAGGCGGCACTGAACATGGTGTAGCGCAAAATACGGTGCTCGCTATCGATACAGTGTTAGGTATGATGTTGAAGGTCAATATAGCATGCAAGTAGTACAACGCTTGAAACATGGCCGGCCTGAGGCGGGAGGATCTGTAGCCGCTATCGGGCCGGCTGTGATTTGACGGTGAAGGAGCATTTCGCAGAAACATACCCGACATGGGTATAGCACGCTCGCAGCGCCTGGCATCAGGCTGGCTACGGGTTGAGAATGCCAAGGCTTGTAGCTGGGCATAAATGAACGAGGCCTTGCGGCCAGCATGCCATGGTTGTGGCGGCACAGTGCAGCGTAGATCATGGCAAAGGGACGCCGGTCAGTGGCGTCCCTCGGGATCAGGTTAGTTTTGGGTCATTTCGGCCGCGATCACGGGAAAATGCCCCGCATTTTGATGGCGTCCGCTACCCTTTTCACTCCGAGAATATAGGCGCCTGTACGGAGACTGAGATCTTCTTCATGAGCGAAATCCCAGACTTCTGCGAAGCTATGGGTCATAATCTTGTC
>DUWJ01000439.1 GCA_012842765.1 Bacillota bacterium
ACAGATATAACGTCGCATAATACACATTATGTTAACTTTACGTGTACCAAGAAAATCGCATTTCATTGATGCCCGCGATCAGAATCGGGTTTTCGGAACTAGCCAGATTCTGATTTCTCTTGACTTTTGGGCAAGTCTGGCGTCAAAAGTGAGTATGACGCCTTCTGAAGGCCTTCTTGGAGACGCAGAAACCGACATATCGTTTCTCGGGCCTCTGCGATCGCCTACAAGCAGTGTTGGTTTGCAATGAAGCCAATCACCGGTGCAATGAGGTTGGCGACGCTCACAGAGGCTCACAGAGCGTCAGTTCTGCAGTAGATCGCCGAAGGAACAAGTTTGCGGCACACACCCGGGTGTGCGCCGCAAAATCCTTTGCTCAACTGCTGCGCGGTCATGAGCAAAACACAAAATCATTATGAGTGCGAATCTACATGAGTCGTGAGGCTGCAAGATGCCGCCAGAATGGCTTTCAGGTTAACATAAAGCCAACCAACCTCATCTTACGAGGATATCCGGTCGCGCTATCTCACTGCCGTCATTGCCTTGCATTGAACGCATCGGCCAATTCCCGGTTTGCGTTATGATGTCGGGGCCGTCCTTCGTGGCGATGATCGTGTCTTCGCTTCTTATGCCATGGACGATCGGGTTCCAAGCGAAAGCCTGGTTTTCCAGGACCGTCTCTTGACTGGAGCCTGTTGCTAGGTAGTCCCGAACCAGATATCCCGTGGCTCCGCCCAAGTGGTGCTTTTTCCATTCGTCAGGATAGCCAACGTCCTCATAGGCCCGGACGGCGGCATCAAAACACTTCGAGACTGGTTGACCTGGACGCGTTGCACAGATTGCGGCTGCTTCGATCCGGATTGCCGCATCATGCCATGCTCTGATGTGATCTGGGATCGGCCCTATGCAAACCATCCTTGTGGCGCTCGCAGATAGCCCCCATCTACTGCCAGCAACTGTTAACATGGCGTATTTTTCCATGCGGGAGTAGGTCGGGGTGGGTTGGCTATTGCTCGTATTCCTTCCATCTGTCGCAATAAGTGTAACCCGCGGAGCGATTCCTGAATCAACCAGCCGCACTGCAAGAAGAGAAGAGATTTTATGTTCAGTCATGCCGGGTTCCACACAACGCGCTACTTCTTCCAAAGCTTTGCCCAGCTGACCTCCGAGCCACCTGTATCGGTCGATCTCCTCGGGTTCGAGTTTGAATCTGAGGGGCGCAACTTCATCGCCGTAGTAGATTGCGCCGCTCATCAGGACATCGGCGCCTACAGCGTTCCTCGCGCCGAAACTGTCTGGGTCAGGCAGCCCCTCATACCATGACCTGGAGATCAGCTTGAACCCCTTTTGTTCTAGGCACGAATTCTGGTTGAGCCTTGCGATTTCGGCCTCATCCGCTGCTACATACGCTGAATCCTCAGTAACCACGGCGCAGGCAGCTACGCGTCCAGTTGTCTCATCCACCGAAGGCGCCTCGCCTCCGGTGATCCAGGCGAAGTTTGAACGCTCCACGAGCAGCATGGCGTCTAGGCCCCTTTCTAACATGAGCCGACGCACTTTCTCCAATTTGTTTTGAACTTCCCGTTCCATGAACATCACCCCTGCTCAGTGGCTACATGTGCCACATGATCCACCAGCGCACGAACCACATGATCCGCCTGAAGACGACGAAAACGTCGATCCGCTCTTGAAGCCGAAAGAGGAGAAGAGTTTCTTAACCTCGTCGCTCCCACACTTTGGACATTTGACATCGGCACAACAACCGGTAACTAGCTCTTCAAATTTCTCACCGCATTTGGCGCACTTATACTCGAATATTGGCATTTGTGTCCCTCCTAGTCATGCCATGCCAAGAAGTGACAACATGGTCTTGGCATTTACCGCGGCTTGCCCGGCGTGGCAATTATTGAACAAAACGAAAGCACGCTTCGTGGCCTCTGCGAGACGCTGTATTTTTGGCGCCCACTCAAGGAGCTCTGCTTCGGTGTATAGATAATTATAACGTTCCCAAGCTTCATTATGTTTCCACCACGTCTTAGCATTTCTCCCGTGAAACCTTACATAAGCAATGGGAGACGTATATACGGCAAGAGGTGGAAAGAGCCCCCGTAGGTTGGGTTCATCCACACAGCAAAACCCCATTCCCGCCCCTTTGAGCAGGTCGAACGTAGACTGGGATACCCATTCCACATTCCTGAACTCGACCACGATGGGGATATCAGGCAGCAGTGCAGGAAGGCGCTGGACATAACTGCTATTTTCGGGAGTCCTCTTAAAGCCCCATGGAAACTGGCAGAGAACACAACCCAGCTTGCCTTCACTGACTAAAGGTGCCATCGCTTTGGAGAATGTCTGGAATGCCTCTGCGATATCATCGCTGTCACGAGAAAGCTCATGAGTCATACTTCGATGTGCCTTTACGCAAAAGCTGAAATTCTCGGGAGTCCTGCGAGACATGCCTCCAATGGTCTTCGCATCCGGCATGCGATAGTATGTGAAGTCCAGCTCCACCACGCTGAATTGAGTTGCATACCATTCGAGCATCTCCCGATCGGAAATGCTTTCTGGGTAGAAAACGCCTCGCCAATCCCTGTAGCTGAACCCACAAGTTCCAACCTCTATCACGGCGAAGATCCCTCCATCAGCTTGAAGACAAGCTCTATGAATCCATCCTTGAACGAGAGTTCTGCCGGAGGTTTCCCGAAGGACTTCACCTCTGCTATTTCTTGGACATCACTTGGCTTGCCCACAGCAAGCACATAAGCAATGTATACAATCCCCTTGGAACTGTTTACCCCGTTGGTCACTGTGTACCAGCACAGAGGCTTCAAGTCGTCTACCAGAGCCCCCGCTTCCTCCAACAGCTCGCGACGGGCGGCCTCTTCAGGGCTTTCCCCCTGCTCTATTTGTCCTCCGGGAAACTCCCAACCTGCGCGGCGGACATTTCGAACCAGAAGGAGCTCCCCGTCTGTTACAGGCACGACCAAGACACTGTCAGGTTTTGACCATTCATCCTCAGGAGGACGACCACTAAACCAAAGATCTGTATGGACTCCGGGCCCGTCCAGCTTGATGAAGCCTCTTTCGTCGGCCTTGTCAGTCTTCCAACTCCCTACCTCGAATCACACCCTTCGACCCATACCTTTGAGAAAGCTCGTCCAACACGTCGTCAATCGCACAGTTCCGATTGTCCGATCCGAAAAGCGAAAGCTGCCGACAATCGGATAGCCCGGATACAGATAGGCCGATAAGCCTGACAGCCATGCCCATATCAATTTCGTCCAGCAAAGTACATGCAGTGTTGTAGATGGTATCGTAATCATCGAAGGGTTCGGCCATGGTCTTGCTTCTCGTCACTTGGCTGAAGTCTGCAAACTTCACTTTAACTGTCACGGTTCGCGCGAGCTTCCCCGCTCCGCGCAGCCTTGACCCAACCCTGCGGGCATGTTGCGCCAGGTATTGCACAAGTTCGTACCGGTCTGCGATATCCTCGTCGAATGTCGATTCAGACCCGAAGGATTTCTGCTCCTCATCTGCAACCACTGGGTCATCATCGATCCCGCGAGCCAAATCGTAGAGCTGTGCTCCCCATTTTCCATACTGCTCTACAAGCCATTCCTTTGACCAGAGGCGAAGATCCTCTACGGTTTCAATGCCGTATCGTGCGAGAGACCTCTCCCCCTTTTCGCCCACTCCCCATACATCTCGTACTGGGAGAGGAGAGAGAAACGCGTCCACATCTTCTGGACAGATCACCAAGAGCCCGTCTGGCTTGGACTTCGATGAAGCCAGTTTGGCCAAGAACTTGTTTTGTGCTATGCCTACAGACGCCGTAAGCCCCGATGCATCCTTTATGGCCTGTTTTATCTGCGTGCCCAGATCCAAGGCGTCTGTGTAGAAGTGTTCACACCCGGTCATGTCGAGAAATGCCTCGTCTATGGAGACCTGTTGCATGATGGGCGTGAACGCCTCTAAGACACGCATTATTTCCCTTGACACCTGCACATATCGGGCCATGTTGCCCGGCACGAAAATGGCGTGAGGGCACAACCGCGCTGCCTGTGACATCGGCATCGCCGACCTCACACCATAGGCGCGCGCTTCATAGGAACACGTAGACACCACAGCCCGAACGCTGTCACGAGGCCCGCCAACGATAACGGGTTTCCCGCGGTAATCGGGGTTGTCAAGTGCCTCTACTGCCGCGAAGAAACAGTCCATGTCGACATGGGCGATGGTACGTGTCCACACACGAAATCACTCAACTTTTTTTATTATGGTTACCAGGTCGCCGTTGCCTAGGCAGGCCGCGTTGGCTTCATCGGTGTCGATATGAAACTCCCACGTGTAGGAATCATCGACACGTACAAGAACTTCATCAAAAATGAGTGCTCGAGCCCCATTGACCTTGGTCATTACAATGTCTTTATCCTTTAACCCGATGCGCTCGGCCTCCTCAGGAGTCATGTGGATGTGCCTCTTGGCCACTATGACGCCGACTGGAATAGTGATCTCGGCTTTCGGGCCAATGAGCTTGATTCCAGGCGAACCGTCCAGGTCACCTGAGTCGCGCACCGGAGGTTGCACGCCAAGCTTGAAAGAGTCGGTGCGGGAAATCTCGACCTGAGTCCGTTTGCGAACTGGACCGAGAACGCGAACTCTTGAAATAGTGCCTTTGGGGCCAACAACATCGACAGTCTCCTCAGAAGCATATTGCCCTCTCTGGCTCAGATCCTTCCTGACTGTCAGCTCGTAGCCTTCGCCAAACAACGTATCCAAATCCGCACGGGAAAGATGGAGATGACGATTGGATACTCCAACAGGAACCTCGTATAATGACATTACCCCTGCCTCCTATGTCAATGCGATACACGATTACATGATAGCCTGTGTAGCCAGCAAAAGCAATTGAGGCCGGCCAGCAACCAGGAATTCCGCATATGCGTTTCGGCCTGGCAGGATACGGCATGCAGATGCCGCATGGTGTATAGCAATAAACCCCAGGCCCAATTGCATCGTCTTCCATAGGTTCTCCCAGTCTACCTCGCCAACTTGCCGCTTGTTCAACCAGGGCTGGCTCTCGGGAGCAACTCAGTTATGGGCTGGCATAGCGTTTCCATCCCCACTAGCATCTGTCTTGCCAGCTCTTTCAGCG
>DUWJ01000087.1 GCA_012842765.1 Bacillota bacterium
CTATTAAAGGAGGGAAGGCGCATTCCTCGCCATCTTTGAAGGCTGGGGCTTGTTGCGCCTAACAAGGTGAATAACAGGCTAATGAAAAGTCTCGCGCTGTGGTTGTTGCTTGGCCTCATTGCGATATCAATATCGAACGCGCTATTCTCAAGCAAGCCCCGCGTCGACGAGATTACAGCAAGCCAGTTCATGCAATACTGGCAAGAACATCGGGTTGAGAAGCTTCAGATAACGGGTGAAAATTCTATCAAGGGTACACTCGATGACGGATCTGGCTTCAAACTCTACTATCCCGACGTGAAGGGACTAGTAGAAGACTTGCGTAATGATCCGGATCTCGCCAATCAGGTGGAGCTCTCTATGGTGCCCGAAGGACAAGGGGCATGGTGGATTGCCCTTATTCCCAACATAATATCGATAATTCTTCTGTTTGTTGTCTTTTTCTTCATCATGAATCAGGTTCAAGGTGGAGGAAACAAGGCGATGCAGTTCGGCAAGAGCCGGGCTCAGTTGCAGACGTCCGAGAGGGGAAAGGTGACTTTCCAGGATGTCGCCGGAATAGACGAAGTCGTGGACGAGCTTGAGGAGGTAGTGGACTATCTCAAGCACCCTAAACGCTACATTGAGCTGGGCGCGAGGATACCCCGGGGGATACTCTTGGTTGGACCTCCTGGAACAGGCAAGACGCTCTTGGCTAAGGCGGTTGCCGGAGAGGCGGACGTTCCTTTCTTCAGTGTGAGCGGTTCCGACTTTGTGGAGATGTTCGTGGGTGTCGGCGCCAGCCGAGTTCGTGACATGTTCAATGAGGCAAAACGCAACGCGCCATGCATCATCTTCATAGACGAAATCGATGCGGTGGGCCGTCAGAGAGGCGCTGGTCTTGGGGGCGGCCATGATGAACGCGAGCAGACTCTCAACCAGTTGCTTTTCGAGATGGACGGGTTTGATCCGAATTCCGGAGTGATCGTGTTGGCCGCGACTAACAGGCCCGACATTCTCGACTCTGCGCTGCTGAGGCCGGGTAGATTTGACAGGCAAATCGTGGTTGACGTGCCTGACCAGAAAGGCCGGGAGGAGATTCTCAAGGTGCATGCGCGCAACAAGCCTCTTGATCCGGAAGTTGACCTGAAGGCAGTAGCGCGGCGCACACCCGGGTTTACCGGGGCGGATCTGGCAAATCTCTTGAACGAGAGTGCTCTTCTTTCCGCAAGGAACAACAAGAAGAAAATCGGGACCGAAGAGATTTCCGAGGCTATTGAGAGACTGGTGGCGGGTCCCGCCAAAAAGGGTCGGATAATGGGGGAGAAGGAGAAGAACCTGGTGGCGTACCACGAGGCGGGCCACGCGATTCTTGGCCACATGCTCCCAGATGCTGACCCCGTGGTGAAAGTGTCCATCATAGGACGCGGCAGAGCGGGCGGCTACACACTTATGATTCCTGAGGATGATCGAAGGTACCGTTACGCCACCAAGAATGAGATGTTCAACGAGATCGTTGTTGCATTGGGTGGCAGAGTCGCTGAAGAGATTGTGTTGGGCGAGATAAGCACTGGGGCCCAAAACGATTTGGAGCGCGCTAGCAAGACTGCGCGCAAGATGGTGACGGAGTACGGCATGAGCGATCTTGGCCCCATAACCTACGGGCGAAGTCATGAAGAACAGATATTCCTCGGACGAGACATCGCCCGCGACCGGAACTACAGCGAAGAAGTGGCGTCAAGAATCGACGCGGAAGTCCATAGCATAGTAACTGAAGCTTACAACATGGCTACTGAGATGTTGACCCAGAACATGGATAAACTCCATCTGCTCGCGACTGCGCTGAAGGAGAGGGAGACTATAGAAGGCGAAGAACTCGATGCGCTCCTGAGCGATGACAATGGGGCTCAGGATTCGGACTATGGGGCTGACAAGTCCGATGCCGGGCTCGGCTCGGCGGCGACAGTCGGTGGTTCCCAGCTTGAGGAAGCCAAATCCGGAATCGCTGCAATCGAAGAACGGCTTAAGGCCGGCAAGCAGCGCGATCCGGGGCCTGAGGGTGCCCCCGCGTAAAAAGAGGCGGCTTTGTGGTCCGCAACATTTAACTGCCCTGGCGCGGTGCAGCGTCAGGGCAGTATTATGCGCGAGGCAGCCATTCGGAAGGTCGCACTGCGATCTACGAGTAATGCCGTCTCTGGCGAGCATAAAACCGTGGGGAAAACCGGATGTGAAAAGAGAACATGCAGCTGAGAGGATGTAATAGATGTCAGAACCGGATAGAGGTAGATTGCCCAGGGTCTACTGGGGAACGGCTATTGCAGCCGGTGCCTTTGCGGTTGCCAGATTTGTGCCATTGCCAGACGTGGTGGCCGCTTCGGGGGAGATCCTGAGTCTTACTGCAACGGGAAGGTCGGCGCTGGGGATTGTGATGTTTACTGCGATCCTGTGGGCCCTCGAGGTTTTCCCCTTTCCAGTGACCGCCCTCCTGGGCGCCGTGATGCTTCCTTTATTCGGCGTGATGGGGTGGACAGACGTCATCAAGTCCGGAGC
>DUWJ01000440.1 GCA_012842765.1 Bacillota bacterium
ACCATTACCAACCAACTATTCAGTTTCTTCCTCATGATGTCACCCCCCAATTAGCGGCTGATGACAAGCCGCATAGTATCGGACTTGACTCCGTCTGCCGTTACCATAAAGCAGAGGTAGAGTCCATTTGCAAGAGGCTTGCCAGCCTTGTCCACGAGAGGCCACTCGTAGAAAAACTCTCCTGCTGCGATTTCCTCTGAGAAGACGAGCCTTCCAGCCACGTCATAGACGTAGAGCGTCGCGCCGCCAGAAGCATTGACGTAGAAGTTGACCACGTCGGACGCTGGCACAGGGCCTGCCATGAACTTGTTTACCCCTGCCACAGAGACTACAAACTGCTCGCTGACGCCGCTGCCAGAGAACCCGTCAGGCTTGGACGCCGTCACGCGGATCATGTACAGGCCACTGCGATTGAGGTCCTTCACATCCCACATATAGACCCCGTCATTCGCTTTATCCGTCGCCAACGAGATCCACGCGTTCCCGTCGTCCATCGAATACTCGATGTTTATCGTTAGAGGCTCATCAATCGGATCTTGAGCGTCCCAGCGTATGGCTGTTGCACCAGTGCAGATCTGCCCCGCCACAGGCTCAGTTACCTCCACCGTCGGTCTCTCCATCCATGCGAGCACGTTCGTGAGCAAATTTGCAGCGCCGAACCAAGAAACACCATTCTGCGCTCCAACCCGCCCAGCGGTGGGCTCCTCAAGCGGGAACGCCTCAAAGGCTACAGCCATGAACACCAGACGATGGTCATCGCCAGTGTATCTCAGCGCACACGGTTCGTTCTTGTCATTCAAGAAGATAGCCGTGGCATCATCATCCAGCTCCAGGCTATCAGTCCAATCATCAAAACCATCGGGGAACCGGAGGTCAATCCTTACGCCCTTGGTAATCGGGTCGTTTTCAACACCCATCACGTAACTGGTCCCGACATCATGGTCGACACTCTTCACGTGCAGATAATCCCGGGCGAACTTCATGCCGTTCGAAGATCCGTACGCCAACTCGAACATGACTTCCTGACCAGCGAGGAACAGCGAGCCGCCCTTATCGAGGAAATCAGCAACCGCCATCTGTTCCAGTTCGTTCAGGCCACCGAGTTCGCCGCAGTTCCATACCACATTGAAACGCTCAAGCCCGGCCTTCGCGCCGCTCTCCCCTATTGTGAGGTCGGGAGTGATTGCCAAGTATTCCTGTTCGATGGTGTCGAAAGCGCCGAAGAAATAGCTCTCGGTGTCACCATCTGAATCGTCGTCATCTACGAACAGCACCGCACCTGGATTGACAACCACAACGACGATGGGCAACCTTGTGGATTCGCCCCGGTCATCCTCCACCATCAGAATGCCTTCGTACACGCCGGGTTCATCGAAAGCTACCTGGATTGTCTGGCCCCTCATGGGATCCTCAATGCTGGAAAACTTCCAGCTGTACATGAGGGCATCCCCATCGACGTCATGAGCTTTGGCCGTGAACGCTATCTTTTCGCCCACTTCCGCAAAGTAGGTGCTTGCCTCGACCTTGTCGATTGTGGGCGGGGTGTTTATCTCACGCATCAGGTAGTCGTAGACCTTGGTGAGAAAGTACGCCGAGTTGTTGGGATCAGGGTTAACCACGTTGCCCTCTTCATCCTCATAGACCATGGGGAGCTCTTCCCACGGCACAGTGGTGAATACCACCCGGTAGGTTTCATCAGCGTATCTTAGCGCAGGCCATAGCGTGTAACTCACAAACTCGCCCTCGAAAATGGGCCTAGCGTTGAGATCGGGCCAGAGGGCATCCTCAAGCTCCATGCCTAGTTCTCCCGTAATCGACATGCCGTCGGTGATCGGATCGCCGGCAATGCCGTCCCACTGTCCCATCGGAATGTTGTCTACATAGTCCCATACGTGCAGATACTGCTCGGCAAAGGGCGTCAGGTCTCCCATGTCATACAAATAATCGGGAGATATCATCAGAAGCCTGCCGCCATTGTCCAGGAATCTGGCCAAGAATTCTTCTTGATCCGGTAGGAGCGTATCGCTCCATGAGAAAGCAGTATTCCACACCAACAACCTATCATTGAAGTCGTCGGGAAGGCCCAGCGGATACCTGGAGTCGACGACCACACAGTCAAGCCCAGCTGTCTCACACGCAGCCAAGAAGAAGTTCTCAAAAGGGAACCCTCCATCGTCATCGATGTACACAATGGTTCCTGGATTCGCCACAACAACCTGCACCGGCCATTTCGACTCTATGTCGGCGTGACTCAGAACATTGAACCATGCCAGATAAACGCCTTCCTCGGTGTAGGTATGTGACGCGTCGTAGGAGTACACAGGAGCCGAGCCGTCGCCAAACGACCACCAGCACTGGGCCACTGCGACTGGATTCTCGACCTGAGCCGAGAAGTTGACCGCCAGCGGACCTGACCCGAACGTGACATCCGCCGCCGCGGACTCGATCACGGCGGGGAATGCCATTTTGATGGCGTTGCCCACGTTCAGCCTGCCTCCAGAAGTCATCCGGCCTGCAAAAGCTGGGCCCCTGTCTACCGACAAAAGCAGGACATCCTTGACTGTGAGTTGACCCTCGCTCCACCCCTCCGCTCCGGGATACAGCGGCATCTCTGGATACTCCGCTGCTACTAACGCAGCCGCGCCGCTTACATGCGGAGTGGCCATGGACGTGCCGCCCATCCATACATATCCAGTGCTGCCCGCATATGCAGAGAGAATCCAATAGCCAGGAGCTGCCAAGTCTACACTCTCTGCGCCATAGCAGGAGAAACTAGCTAGGTTATCGTTCCAGTCAGATGCAGCCACAGCGATAACATTTGGCAGATCGTAAGAAGATGGGTAATGTGGAATGATGTCGTTGTCCACGCCCGCATTTCCTGCAGCAGCGACGAACAACATGCCTGAATCTGCAATAGCTTTCTCCAAGAACTCGCTCTTCCCACCACCGCCCCAAGAATTGCTTGCGATCCTGGCACCCATCATCGAAGCATACTCAATCGCCTTGATCGCATTCCACGTTGATCCGCTCTGACCGTGAATGAACTTGCACGACATGATCTGAGCATCCCAGGCCACACCGGCAACCCCAAGACCGTTGTTGCCCTTAGCGCCGATCGTGCCTGCACAGTGTGTCCCATGGCGATCAGCTACCGCATCATCAAATACACTGTTATCGTTGTTGGCAAAGTCCCATCCGTAGATGTCGTCGATGTAGCCATTGCCATCATCATCGACTCCATCCACTCCGTCAAGTTCGACCTCATTGACCCAGATGTTGTTCACAAGGTCCGGGTGATTGATATCTATACCCGTGTCAATGACGGCCACTATAACTGAAGATGCGTCGGTGCGCACGCCCCACGCTTCAGGCGCGCCGATGTCGGCTCCGGGAATGCCCTTCTCCCAAAACAGGCCAGGAGAAAAATCCTGTCCTATGTTGTGCATACCCCAGGTTCGCACAAAGTGAGGGTCATTCGGGAAAACCGGAGCCTCTGGGTACCAGAGATAGTTTGGCTCGGCGTGTTCGACAAACTTCTTCGATTGATATGTCAAAACAGCCTCATCCACGCTCATGCTGGCTGGAATTCGCACCAGGAACAGCTCAGCATCGTGGCCAACGCTCATCGATTCTACTATCTCGGCCCCAAGCTCGACATTGAGCAGGTGAAATCCTTCAACAGCAGCTTCCATACCAACCGCGCTGGATACTGTAAGCATCGGTTTGAGCTGCACGATAATCTCGCCGTCGATATATTCTGGCTCTCTGTATCCCCTACTGACGGGTACGAACTCTTCTGAACCCATAGGGGTTTTGGGGATAGCCGGCAGGTTCGGCGCTGCGCTTGCAGCAAAACCTGCGAGCATGACTGCGATGATCGCAACAATTGCGCCGCGCCTCCAAATAGAGGATCTCGACACATGTGTTCCCCCCTCGTCAAATGTTTAAGTTCCGTCACTTGATTCCTATTGGAAATAAATCATGGCATAATCAGCCCTTACCACCTCCAAAGTGTGCAAAAATAGAGTCTACTCCGCTCAACTTATCCTTCTATTCGTCACACATAGCCTTTTCCCCTTCCATGTTCTTCACATCTTCTCATATCTCGTTTTGTATTCCATTATATCGATAATTAGCAAGGATACCTTTGCCTTCCTGCACTTTTAGGCGAGCAAGGCAGGGAGCGTACACCTGAAGACTATCGGGAAAATGATATCAGTGTAGATGACAGAAGATATTGACTAGAGTGAAGCAATCCCCGAAAAACAGATCAGACTTGTCAGGAGGCAGCTGTGACACGCATCGCCCCAAAAGCCCTAAGCCCACACGCGCCATGAGATCGCGTCAACGTCGTATTCAACGGTTACCCCAAGCGACGCGTTTGCGCAACCTGGTCCCATCTCCCCCATCATCCCCACCCAGCCTTGCAGCGGATCCAGATGAGCCAAAGCCCGCCATTCATCACACGCCATGATCGCCAGTAATCAGAAACACAGGCCACATGCTACCAGATGTTCCAGTCTGGCTTGCGCATGACTCTGAACGGCCAGGCAAAGAGAAGAACTATATACGCAATCTGCGCTGTCACAGCGGGCTGAGAAGCGTGAATGGCTTGAGCAAATGCCTCCGTGTAAGATCCAAGAGCCCACCATCGCCCGATCCCGAAGGCAACGATTGCTGCAAGCCCTGCCCTAGCCGCCATC
>DUWJ01000441.1 GCA_012842765.1 Bacillota bacterium
GGGATCATGTTTACACCTCACAAGCTCTTTCGGCGGGGGGTTTTGCTGAGAAGATCGGGGTGACAGGCCTTGGACTCCATGGGGGTCTCGTGTTCAGGCAAAGGCTAGACGCCTCAGGTGGCGGACTCGTGGCTAATGTAGGAGCGCGGATGGCCCTCTCAGACCCGCTTTTCTTGGGAGTTGACGCTTCTATGGGCCTTACAGGTGGAGTGGCAGGTACTGAGGTCGCGTTCACTGTCGGATACTCCTTCTAGGCTATGCAGATGGCCCCGGAAGGAAGTGGGGTGCGGGGCGACCCGGGAAATCTTAATGTGAGAGTGATGGCAGGGTGTCTGGTGTTGAACCGGGCTCCCTGCTTCTTGTTTGGATTGACGTTTGCCGACGGTCGGGGTGAGACCGGGTGATTCTCGAAAGACATGGAGGAAAAGGTGGAGTATGCGACGTATTACTTTACGGGCCCTCCGCGGCGATGAAGCGGGATGGCCCAATGATCGAAGGCGGGGTGGGTGATTATGGGAAGACCTCAGCGGGCGACAAGGATGGGCCTGATGGCTGCGTATGTCGCTGTAATGCTCGGGATCGTCGTTCTCATGTCGGGTCCGGTCGGAGCCGAGAACTGGCAGTACGGGGGCGACTCGACGTTCAAGATATACTGGCAGGCTGTGCCCAGGGTTGCCAATACTACTGAGCTTCATCTTTCGGGGAATGTCGGGTCGTTCGGGGTAGCGGCCCAGGCGAAGCTTTCGGGGGCAAGCTGGGGTATTCCCAGCGATGCGTGGAGGTTGGGTCCTTGGGGCGAATGGATGGAAAGGTGGAATGTGTCGCTGCGGGCGCCGGCCGCCTCTTTGCAGCTGGGCGACACTTCCATTCCCACTATGAGCGGGCTCTATCTGTCCGGAAGGTCGCTCTACGGTGGCGTGGGGAGCGTATGGGGGAGGTTCTGCGGGACAACTGCGACTGCGACAGGGTTTTACGGGAGGAATGCGGTCAGCTCCGGGCTGAGTATCACGTCGTTTGCGGTTAAGGGTGGTTCTGTAGAAGCAAGCCTGGGGAGCAACTTGGGTCTTTCGGTGATGGGCCTTGCGGCCGAGCGCGACGGGTTCGATATAGGGGTTGGGGGCGCTCAGGTCTGGGTGGGCCTGGGGCCTGTGAAAATAAGCGGGGAGTTGGCTGCATCGCGTGACAACATTTCGGACGAGACGGGATACACTGCGCTTTCCGGCGCCAGGATCCCGGCCTTCGGGGGGACGCTGTCGCTGTCGGGCCAGTACACCAGCGAAGACTTCGTTTCGCTCAACTCCGCGGTCTGGGGCAAGGCCGGGGGGAATGCTGAAGTCTCGGCTTCCTGGGCAGGCAATATTCTGTGCACATCGGAAGGGCACAGGCTCAGCCTGGTGGTTGTAGGGGGGCTGGCATCTGACAACATAGATGGGTCGGCACGTGTGCGGAATGTGAGGGAATCGGCTGAGGGGCAGTTGACGTTGGTGACTGGCCAGGGCCAACTTGTGAGGGGAAAGTATGTGATATCGCATGAGGAGTCGGATGAAGAGCCGAGTCCTAGCAGGATGAAGACGAATCACGTTGTTTCGCTGGAGTCGGTGTTCCCGCTTAAACTGGGAGACAGCACTGTTGATGTGGGGGCGCGGACGGCGCGTTCCGTCACCATCAACCATGTGGATCAGTGCAAAGACTACCTCAATACGCTTGCTGCCACGGCCGGGGGAAGCATAGGCGAGACACGATGTACGGTGAAGGCAGGGTGGAGCCAATCGATCAAGGATGCTGCAGGAACGGACAAGCGCGACCTTGAGGCTTCGCTTGCGCTGTCGCGTCCGATCGTTCGGGATCTGCTTAGTGCGGGGTTTGATGCCTCGGCAGTGGATTCGCGGACGTTTTCCGAGGGGAGCGGGCTTGAGGGTGTGAAGGATACAGTAAAGTCGGGGCTTTGGCTCCGATACACGCCTAAGCCGTGGCTCGAAGCCGAGGTGGCGGGGAAGACGTCGTGGGCGTGGAAGGGAGCGGATAGGGAGCCCCAGGGTTCGGAGAAGTGGCTCGAGGGGGAGCTCAGGTTGAGATTCTAGCAAAATGGAGTTCTGCCGGGGCTATCGCCTTCGGGCCGGCATTCGAAATCGAAAAATCCGGGCAGGATGGTGCGACTTGTGTTATAATCCATGTATGAAAAGCTCTTCCATGTGTAGAATCAGATGAAATCCCCGAAGAATTGAAGGATTTCTGACATGGTTGGCGTATAGTCTAATAGGAGCTAATCACCGGTACAACTTAATATTGGCATCGATGTAATTTGAATGCACTACACAACTGATCGCAGGTTATTTTTTGCATGATTTTTGCTCACTTTTCAATGCTCTACTTTGCACTTTTCATTGCACTACAAATCCTGATTTGATCACATCAATGAGTTTCTACTACAAGATTTTGAATCAGCAAACACGCGGCATGGTTTCCCAAGGTGATTAGCGGCGATCTCTTTTAGTCCATGAATCCAATTCGATTTGTGGGGTAGGGGGTGACCGTCTCCTCGAACGCAGGAACCCGGGCAGAGGCTTACGGGTTCTTTGTAGACATGATTGCACAGTGGATCTGAGTGGGCAGAAGGCCGTGCTCTGAGTGACTGGGGAACGAGGTTACCAGGACGCAATAAGCATGTGCCTGGCCTGATTCGAGGCGCCCCGACAGAGATTCATCCATTGTGTTCGTGTGAAATGTGGTTTAGGGGGTGATCGGCCCAACTGACAGGTTGGCGCTACAGGCATCTTGTAAACATGCGACTGGTAAACCCTCAGTATTATGTCCCTGTTTTGCTTTAGGGACGGATGAGGACTCTCAAGAAGGGAGCGATGATTAGGACATGAACTGGACGAAAAAGCTCTGGCGCACACTACCGATTGCGCTAGTGATAGTCCTGGCGACAGCTGCTGTGACGTTTGCAGCACCGCCTAAAGAGGTCAAGATCACGGGTACGCCTACGACTGACTACCCGAACCCTCATAAGCGGGATGCGAACGTTAAGGTGAATTTCGAATACATATCGAATCCGACGGTGTTAGGCTCCACTACAGTGGAGGCCTGGCTGCTAGATCATGCAACGGAAGAAGTGGTTGCGTCAGCGAGGAAGGAAATAGAGGATAGTGAGCCTAATCCTTTCATCAACGTCACCATTCCGACTGACGCGCCCCATGGTCAGCTTTACGATGTTAAGGTCATCGTGAGGAACAGCGACGGGGACAGCCCGGCCGTTATCGAGAAAGGCGGCACGGACAAGAAGGGTGCCGTAATCGTCGATGCGGAAGCGCCTGCGAAGATAGGCTGGGTGAAGATGTACAAGGAGGGCACCCCGGATGAAGAGGTACATTCACCCATAGACTGCAACAACCCGAAGTTCAAGTGGGCGGCCACTACCGATGAGGGATCGAAGGTTGAGAAGTACTTCTGGGAAGTGACCGACAAGGTGACCGCTTTCGCCGGAGACCCGACACAGGAAGGCGAAGTGGATCCTGTAGAGGGCGCTACTGAATATGGGTGTGGCCCAGTCAATGCACTGGATGATGGCACTTACTACTTCCACGTCAGGGCAGTGGATAGTGTGGGCAACTATAGCGTGCCACAGACGCTTAAGTTTGTAGTTGATACTACAGCTCCAGCACTGACGATGGAGAAGCCAGCCCTGGTCGAAGAGACTAGATGGGCCACGATCAGGCCTACTGTCGAGATCAAGGCCGTAGAGACTGGGTCTGGGCTCGATAAGGCTAGCACCGTGTTCGAGGTTCTCGACAGTGCGGACAAGAAGGTCCTAGGTGCAGAGGGCTGGACCGGAATGGTCTGGACTTGGACGCCCAATGCCGACTTGACTGGTTGTACGGTATACACCGTGAAGATGAAGGTCAAGGACATGGCGGGGAATGAAGCCCAAGGGAATTGGGAGTTCAAGGTTGACAAAGATGAGCCGATAATAAGCGGTCTTGTGCCTGAGAACGATACCTGGACCAATAAGCCACTCAAATCTGACGAAGTCACATCAGACTATCTCACTATTTCGGCGACGGTTGCAGATGATAATGCAGAAGGCTGCTGCCCGTCGGGAATAAACTATGGTACAGCTCAGATGTGGGTGGACGGGCATCAGATAATGCTTAGTGATCCCAACTTCAAAAGGGAGAATGGCTTAGTCAGCTACACGCCTACTAAGCTTCGTAAGGGAAGGAATATTCCGGTCAAGGTCGAGGTCAAGGATTACGCTGGCAATATGACAACCGCCGAGTGGCATTTCCACTATGACCCGGATACGCCGGAACTGAGCGCGGAGAGTCCGAAAACCTGGACGAACAACAAGAGGCCGGTAGTCTCCGTGAAGGTCAAACAGACCGTGTCGGGGCTGGATCCTACAGAGGGAGCGTGCACGTTTGAGGTCAAGCAGGACGAAACCAAAGTCGATGGCACGCCAACATGGAATGGCGACGTGTGGGAGTGGAGGCCCGAGAAGGACCTTGCGGAATGTACGGAGTACATAGTAACGGTCAAGGTCAAAAACAGAGCAGGAACTGAAGCCACCAAGTCCTGGAAATTCAAGGTCGACACGCAGGCTCCGAAGATTACGCCTGTAAGCCCCTTGAGCACGGACCCAGACGATGAGTGCTGGTTGAAGGATAGCGCGGCGAAGCCCGAGATCAAGGCGAAGCTCGAAGACGAGGGTTGCGCTGGCATAAACGAAAAGACCATAGAAATGCGGATTAATGGACAGCCGGTTCCGAAGTACGTTGCTACCGAGGAAGTCGACGGCTGGGAGTATGATGAGGCAACTGGCACTCTCACCTATAGGTATCACGGTGACAACGAGCTTGAAGACGGCTGGTATATCGTCACAGTCGATGTGAAGGATAATGCCGGGAATGCGGCTAAAACGGCCGAGTGGGAGTTCGGCGTCGATACAGTCAAGCCCAAGTTCGAGGGTGGAGAGCCTGAGGAATGGGTGGGTAC